>NZ_DAIQRQ010000003.1:0-5568 GCF_036786105.1 Ohtaekwangia sp. | reverse complement strand
CCTGGGCGAATACTATATTTGGTGAGTTCTTATGGCATGTATACAAAGAGAAGCCCGGATTATTGGTGGGATGATCAATATCACCTGTTTTACAATGAAACAGCAAAATTTAATCATCCAGCTACTAAGGGAAAACGGTCTATATTGGTCTTTACTGATCATGCTTGAAAAGCTTTTCGGTAGCGTTACATCTTATTTTCAGAACAAGCGGATTGCGTTGGAAATCAGAAAACAACTTCCTGGTTTTAACACGCGGTCCTATAACTACAGAGAGTGGAGTAATTACAACTGGACAGAAAAAGGAGAAGAATGGACTGACTCCGCAGAGTGGAAAAAGACGCTGATAGAGAACACAGTTTCAAAATACTTTCAGCCACGGAAAGATATTCTGGAAATCGGACCGGGCGCAGGAAGATGGTCTGTAATTCTGGCAACCATAGCCAACAGCTTAACACTCGTAGACCTGACAAGTGAATCACTTCATGTTTGCCGGCAAAGATTAGCTTCCTTCTCTCATTGCAAATTTTACCAAACTGATGGCAGAAACCTGTCCTTCATAGCTGCTGACTCCATAGACTATGTTTGGTCGTTCGATGTTTTCGTTCACATTGCACCTGCAGATACAGAAACCTATATACATTCCTTAAGCTCAATCTTAAGAAAAGGTGGCATTGCCATCATTCACCATCCTGCTTACGGTGGCTATAAAGGCGGCTTTAGAAGCAGCACAACCAATCACTTTTTTCAAACTATACTTACAAAATACGGATTTCGCATCCTGGAACAACTGGATTCCTGGGGAGACAAAAACATCCACACCGTGAAAGCTCACAATGATTTGATTACGGTTTTTGAGAAGGTCTAAATCTGAATGATCGAATTTGATATTACTTCCAAAAATTCCACCATTTGTGAGTAACAACCGGGATTTCGTATTCTTGTTTTTCCTCAGAACGATAATCCTCAAGTCTAAATCCTGGTTTATCCAGTTCTTGTTTTTCGATTTCGGAAAGCAATTTCTCGCAATTATGCCTAAGTTCTCCCAGCACAGCCTTCAGGTCGTTGCCAGAATACTCAACGTCTTCAATATGATACATATAGTATCCGATAGATGTCAGAAAATAATACCCATCATATCCGAGATAATAAAAATCATACAGAATGCGATCCCGGTTATTGTTATTAGTGATCAGGTCACGGAGGTTAGCCTTTACCTTCCACAACAGGAATTCGTCTTCCTTAAAGAACTTGAAGATAGCCTTTCTGAACTGATAGCCTGCATCGCTTTGTCTATAGTTAAACGCAAACACTTCCAGCACAACATCTTCATTCATCAAGTTAATCAACTCATCAGAGCTATACAGCCATAATTCAAATTCCTCTAACGGCATGTAATGCTCAATAACCTTAAAAACGTTCTCTTTTAAATCCTGTAATATTTTCATAATCCTGTGATAACGACACAAAGAACATAATCGAGTGTGCAGCCTTTTTGCGCACTTCGTTCTTTTATCGCCTCCACATTTTTCTAAAATTTTTCAGATTTATAGGCCCGCCAAAATCTTCACAAAATCCTCCTTCACTTCAAACTGAAGTTTGTTTTTCTGCGAGAAGTCTAACATCTTCTGAATTTCAGCCTCACTAAAATATTTCTTCAGAACATCATCATCGAGCATCTTACTCTTCTTTACTTCACGATCGTACCAGGAGCGATCCACTACTTTTCTTATCAATTTTAAATAAGGCTCTATATCTCCCTTTTCGCCGAGAAAATATATAGTCTCTGTTTGTGTAATCTTTATAGTTGTGTTGGTAACACCTGTACTAAAATACACCCCATTCCCCATAAACGTGCCCGGGCTTGTGGTTTTCTCCGATATTTCAACGGGGTCTACTTTCGAGATGACTGCAAACGTTTTGAAGTCACGCAGCACTTCGAAAAAGAACGGACGTTTTATGCCGGCTTTTTTATCCTCAAATTCAAGCGAATAAAAAACGCGTTGTCGCTGCAGCTTTTCATCGTAAAACTCAAATGCAGCAATACTTCTCGGGCCGTAAGAATGCGATATACTTCCACTCTCATACGAAACAATTCCAATCTTGTCATTGAAACGCACCATGCCCTTCAATTCTTCTCCCGATGCGAGCAGAATACTTCCTTCACCCCATTCTATAAGATCGGGATTTAATTCTTCAAATTTCTTTTCCTGTCCGAAAAGTTGATTTGTTGCTACAGAAAGTAAAACACTCAAAATAAAAATATACCTCATACACCATTATAGATAATTATAGTCCATCCAGTTTCTTCTTGGGCCGTCTGAATACATACTCTACACCGAAGCGGGCGCTCACCTTGCTGGCAGCGGGAAGTTTACCGGAGTACTCTACACGGTATAGCCCCAATACATTGCCGCGAATGTTTCGCGTAATATTAAAGCGTTTACCAAGACCAAAGTAACTTTCATATACATGCTTGCTCAGCGGCTCGCGGGTATTGGTAGTGATAGAAGGATGAAGCTTGAGCACTTCAAATTCGCCATGCGCGAACAGCCCTTTGCTAATCGTTAAATCGGTATACGCTCTTCCTCCAAAAGTTTGAAGACCCTTCACGAAATAATCGAAGTGCTTGTTAAACCCAAGCCTGTATATACCGCCTATGCCTGCAGTTAAATGCGGAGTAACGCGATAGCCAACCTGCAGTGAAACATCAGCAGAAACAAAATCTTTGGTATAGAGCTGCCACATAAGGCCAGGAACCAGGCGCTGATAGAATTTCTTTTCTTCCAGCTCATCTGATTGCTTTCTGAAAATATCCTTTACGCTTTTGATGCGGGTTGCTTTGTACTTCGACAGTTCCAGTTGTTTTTGTGCCAGCTGCACTTTGTCAGCTTGCTGCATAACATAATCATTTGCCACCGCTTTATACTTTCTGCTGATTTCGTCTTGTAACAATTTACGGTCGCGGTAACGCTGGATCATCGCCTCATACTTGGCCTGTTCTGCGGTTGCTTTTGTAATCTCTTCACTGGCGGCACCTGCTTCCGGTATATCCGTGAGTTTTTGTTCGGCTACTTCCGGCAGCTTTTCTAAATTTTCAGGAGCACCTTCCCTAATCTTCTGAAGATCACCTTCGTATTGATCTACACCCGCTAATTTTCCATCAACACCGCTCACTTCTTCTTTCAGTCCATTCACTTTACCAAGATCACCTGTTCGTGGGAGATTAATATCGGGCACTCCTTCGTCAACAGATGGCAGCTTCAAATCTGTACTTGGTATATCTGCATTTAATTTTTCAGCAATGCCCGATGCATCCAGTTTGGGAATGGATGATTCGGATTTCTCCAGAGACGGAATCTCTGCATCGGCTGCTACGGATTTACCAGTTAACTTCTCTGCTGCATTTGATTTCTGACCGATCTTCTCTTCCAGTTTTGTTACCGGGGACGAGACTTTCTGCTGAAGACGATCTACTTTGTTTTTAGTGTGTTGTTGAATGGTTCGCGCCTTGGCATCTACACGCTTAAGGCTATCCGCGAACTTACCGGAGGAGTCTGATATATTTTGAATCTTCTCTCCTATAGAATCAGATTTCGAAAGAGTTTTACTAAGGCCCTGCGTTAGTGTATCGGTTTTATTGGCAATGCTTTTTAATGAATCTGCAGTGTTACGTTGAGCAAGTATATTTGCTTCGAATGCAAATACGAACGACAACAATATAAATACACGTGCCTTTTGTAACATTGGTTTCCGGTTAATAGTATATTCTCTTAAACCTACAGAATCATTTGCGCTTGTTATACTGCCGTATTACCTTGTCAAATTTCTCTTTCTCAATCAACTCATCAAGTTTAGGATCATTGCCCACCATCTCCCGCAAGCTCTTTTTACTCAGGGGTATAATGGGACTGTTATCACCTTTCTGGATAGCAACTACAACCGGATCAAGGTTATAATAAGGCAGAATGGAATAAGCGTTAATCTTTCCTGTATGTACCGGAAACAACCAGCAGCTATCAGCAGGTATAGCAATTACTTTCATCCCTGAACCGCAGATCTGGGTCACTTGCTTTGTGTCTTCCGGCCGTATGATGGATGTCATCTTCTTTTTCCTGATCTCAATTCTATGTACCGAATCAGACATGTCCACTCGGCCATGTGCATGAAACGTGCTGTCGTTTTTGAGAACAATTATAAAATTACCCTTCAGGTTGGCTTCCGGAGTATTTCGGTAATAGACCATAGGCCTATATACCTGGTAAGTATATGGAACATTACCCATCGGTGTTCTCATAGTTGTGGTTATAGGTATATAACCTTGTGAGAAGAGATCGTTCGTAAACGATAAAAGCAGAACCAATAGAAAGTATAGTTTATATCTCAACATAAAAAATATTCAAATCATTTTATTCTGTGCATTATTCCAAGTGATTCAACAGGTGTTGGGTGGTTATTTTTCAGTAAACAGTTATGCATCGTAATTTTAGCTCGCCTGAACTCATCTGCGTCAAGGCGGATATACAAAGCACACTCATTTGAGTACTTAAATTCATCAACAAAAAATCCGTTTCCATCTTCGTCCATATCAGATTCCGAATCACCTTCGCCAGTCGAACTTGCAACCCCATTAAGTTTAAAAATTTTATTTCTCTTAATGTTCTCGGAGATTAACGCAAATTGAATTTGATTCCTTGAAGTTACTTTTATAGTCAAGGTTTGCTTTAACGAATCATTGGAAAATAAATAAGTAGCGGTGTTATAGTCTGTATATTTATTCTGTTCAGACAATGCGATTGTACAAATAAATAGTATGCCTATTGTGAATTTTATCATTGTTTCAAAATATATTGATTTTGGATATTTAACAGACGATCAACGAGCATTTAGAAAATTACCTAACTTATCAATCTCGTCTTTACAGCCATCCTCACCAACACTACCTATCATTAGAACTCCGGCAATCATGGACAATCCCTTTTCATCTGCCCATAGGTATATACATTTTTCAGTCTTGAGAGACATATTTGAGTCAATAATGTTTATTGAAACAGAATCCTCTTTATGCTTTATTATTCGGCAAACTCCATTGATTAGACTATCGTGCAATTGGGATATCTCCTCCGCTTTCCGTTTCTTAATTCGAAGAGCTATGTATTCTGGCTCGCGCCACACTTCAAACTCATCCTGTTTGAGTTGAAAAACAAGTCGGCCCTGAGCGTTGAAAAATTGAATCTCCATTCGTCCAGGATGGGAGAAGCTGGCAGAAGACATTAGCAAAGTAAAAAAAATAAATACTTTCATTTTATCGCGGGTTAGTCATAAAAAACCGAATGATCTACCGATTATTGGGTCGCATTCACGTAATTCAAAGTGGTTCCTCCTATCTCTAAGGGTATACGGAATTAAACGTTACAAATCAAAAGACTTTTATTTTATTATGAGTTAGACCGCCCACGAACTCGTGGTGTGATTATTTTTATATATAGATAAATCATATAACCATACAGCACAATTCCATCCAGTCTCTAAATCCTTCTCTGCATAGTTTGGTTTCTTTAGTTTCCAATA
>NZ_DAIQRQ010000023.1:70608-72335 GCF_036786105.1 Ohtaekwangia sp. | reverse complement strand
AAAAAATCAAACTTCTCGCAGCCAAAGGTGGAGGTAAATCTTGTACCTTCGCAGCGATTTTAACTATCGCAAATAGATTGCAACCTAACCAAATGAAAAAATCCTTACTGATCTACCTGGCTATATTTCTAAGCACTTCTTATTGTTATTCACAAATAGTTTTTGAAAAAGGATATTTTATTAATAATGACGATCAGAAAACCGAGTGCCTGATCAGGAACGTTGATTGGAGAAGTAATCCTACCGAATTCGATTATAAACTATCAGAGAACGACAAAAGCAAAACGGAGAATATCGCCTCTGTAAAAGAGTTTGGAATCTATAACGCAGCGAGATACAAACGATATACTGTAAAGATAGACCGATCAAGCCAAAGCATCCGTGAAATGAGTAACGTTCGTAGCCCGGAGTTTGCCGAGGAACAGCTTTTTCTAAAAGCGCTTGTCGAAGGAAAGGCCAGCTTGTATATGTACATCGATGCTGACCTGACACGGTTCTTTTACCAAACAGACAGCACGGGCATAGAGCAACTGGTCTTTAAAAGCTTCTTAACACCCGACAGGAATATCGGAAGGAATTATGCCTTCAAACAACAGTTATTAAATTCATTAAAATGTGAGAGCATCTCAAAGAAGGATGTAGAGAGACTCGCATACAATCGAAAAGAACTGATTGCTTTTTTTGAAAAGTATAATACGTGCCAGGGTTCTGATATTGTATACCAGGATAAGGCAGTGCACCCCGATGTCTTCAACCTGACAATAAGGGCCGGCATCAATACTTCTTCCCTTACATTGACAGACGTCAATCATAATTTTAAGGATATAAACTTCAACCGCGGGCAGTCTTTTCGTTCAGGAATTGAACTTGAACTTGTTCTTCCCTTCAACAAGAACAAGTGGTCAATTATTCTGGAACCTTCTTATCAGTGCTATAAAAGCCAAAGTACCAACCGCTCACCAACGATAACAACAAATTACAAGGTGCTGGAAGTACCCATTGGTGTGCGCCACTACTTTTTTCTGAATGAGCAAAGCCGCATTTTTATAAATGCTTCCTTAGTCTATAGCCTTGACTTCAATTCAAAATTGGAATTCAACAATCAATTCATCAATATATCATCCAATTCCAATTTCGCTTTTGGTGCTGGCTATAAATTTGGCAAGAAGTATAGCATAGAGCTCCGCCAGCAAACAAACAGAGACATCATCTATAATTACCCCTATTGGGCATCCAGGTATAGCGTTACATCGCTTATCGTTGGGTTTTCAATATTTTAATTCCAATCGAGGCACTTACAATACCGTGGCATTATTAAACTTCATTGGCCACAATGTAGCAAAAGCATAACTTGTGGCTTTTGATTTTCTGTTTCAACTTAA
This sequence comes from Ohtaekwangia sp., assembly GCF_036786105.1. Lineage (NCBI taxonomy): Bacteria > Pseudomonadati > Bacteroidota > Cytophagia > Cytophagales > Fulvivirgaceae > Ohtaekwangia > Ohtaekwangia sp. Next base: position 70,953 of record NZ_DAIQRQ010000023.1, on the reverse strand, counting down.
GCATGTAAACTGAAAGCTTACTATATTTCAACCACAAGCCGGAAGCTTGCGATGGCTGTAGTATTTAACTATAAAAGCTCCAACACCATGAAAGAATTCATGCTCTACATGCGAAACGAAAAAGATGCAAAAAAGTCTCTGACAGACGATCAGCATCTTGCGTTCATAAAAAAATGTGAAACGTACATTGGCATCCTGAAAAGCGAAAACAAATTGATTGCCGCACAGCCCATTGTGAGAGAAGGTGTTGTTCTTAAAAAAACAGAAAACGGCTGGGCCGAAAAAGATATAGCAACCGACAAGGAAACCCAAGTGGGCTACTACCACATTCTGGCCGCCAACCTG
>NZ_DAIQRQ010000023.1:12656-70508 GCF_036786105.1 Ohtaekwangia sp. | reverse complement strand
CATCATCATGACCATCATCATAACCACCATCACAACAGTCATGATCATCATAGTCACCACGATCACGCAAGTACAAGCCACGATTCCTGGAGCAGCGATAGTTCCAGCAGCTCAGATAGCTGGAGCTCTTCGGATTCTTCCAGTTTTTCAGATTCCGGCAGCTCTCCAACCAGCGGCAGCAATGACTGATTAAGCCTGCATTATACTTCTGTTAACCTCAACCTAACCCAATGAAAAGTTTTCTACTCGTCTGTGCGATCCTGTTTTTAAGCATCTCCTGCTATTCACAGATAATTTTTGAAAAAGGATATTTCATTGATAATGCCGGTCAAAAAATGGAATGTCTGATCAAGAACATGGATTGGAGAAGCAACCCTACTGCGTTCGACTATAAATTATCGGAGAGCGACAAAAGCAAAACGGAGACTATCGCATCGGTAAAAGAATTTGGCATTTATACCGTAGCGAGATACAAACGGTATACGGTAAAAATAGACCGGTCAAGCGAAAGTATAAATGAGATGAGCAACAACCGAAATCCGGAATTTGTGCAGGAACAACTCTTTTTAAAAGCGCTGATCGAAGGAAAGGCAAGCCTGTATCAATACACCGATGGCAACCTGACCAGATTCTTTTACCAAACCGATAGCATCGGCATGGAACAATTGGTTTTTAAACCTTTCTTAACACCTGATAAAAAGATAGGAAGAAACAATGCTTTCAGACAGCAGTTATTGAATACGTTAAAATGCGAAAGTCTTTCGAAGAAGGATGTTGAGAAACTGGCTTACAAGCGAAAAGAGCTGGTTACGCTTTTTGAAAAGTATAATAAATGCCAGGGTTCTGAAATTGTAAACCTGGGGAGTACGTCAAACAAAGATTTCTTTAACCTGACAGTGAGAGCGGGTATCAATAGTTCTTCACTTACGTTAAGCAGTGCTTACAATAGCATTGAGAATACAAATTTCAGTCGCAAGCAGAGCTTCCGATCAGGCATTGAACTTGAATTTATATTGCCCTTTAACAAGAATAAGTGGTCTATTATTATTGAGCCTTCTTATCAGCATTATAAAAATGAAACAACTATAAATTCACAGACAGTAAAAGCAGACTATCGCGTGCTGGAGTTGCCGATTGGCGCACGGCATTATTTCTTTCTGAATGAGCGCAATAAGCTCTTTATTAATGCTTCCTTCATCTATAGTTATGATGGCAATTCAAAATTGGATTTTAAAACCAGTGAAGACATCGATATATCGTCTGATAACAACCTGGCATTTGGTGTCGGTTATAAATTTGGCAACAGGTATAGCATAGAGCTCCGTCAGCAAACAAACAGGAACATTGCAAGAGGCTATGTGTTTTGGGGATCGGCGTATAATACTACATCTCTTATTATTGGTTTTTCTATATTCTAGGTTAACAATCGTAACACTCCGGATACCAGACGTTGCCCAAGCATCTTGACCACCGTTTGATCTAATCAAATACGTCAAAATTTCTATCTTTAATAAACGTTAGAATGTAGCACTCAGTATCTACTCCGTTATCGGTTCTTTCTATCTCCTTGTTCAGTTACAATTAACCTTAAACTCCCATGAGACGAAGAACACTAATTTCATCAGCGCTGGCCATGCTGCCTGTTTCGCTGTTTGCAAAAGTAAAGCATGATGCCTTTATCAGGGCAAACAAAGGCTTTAAAGTAAATGCAGGTGAGGCGCGCTTCGGCACACACTATAAAATGAAGGGTGTAACGCTAAACACTTTAGACATTAAAATCTCCGGTAAGGATACTGACAATGACCTGGCTGTATTTGAACAAACGGGGTTAACACCCAAAGGTGGTCCTCCGCTTCATATTCATCCCCATCAAGATGAGTGGTTTTACGTTATTGAAGGAGAGTATATATTTCAGGTGGGTGATGATACATATCAAATGAAAGCTGGCGATACCATTTTTCTTCCACGCAATGTTAAACACGCCTTTGTTCAACTGACTGAAAAAGGGAGAATGATTGTGTCGTATCTTCCCGCTGGCAAAATGGAATCATTCTTTGAAGTAACCGATAAGTGGACAACTCCACCCTCCAAAGAAGAAATTACCAGAGTGTTTGCCGAACATGATATGATCGTTGCAGGACCACCCTTGAAAGCAGAGTAATGAAACAGTTCTTCCAATCAATCGCGATCAATGCACCCATCGCCATCGTTTGGAAAGCATTAACCGATCCTGAATTGATGAAGCAATGGATGGGCGAGCCGGAGATAAACCTGGAAATAATTACCAATTGGGAAATTGGTGGCCCTATAATAACGCGGGGTTTCCACCATGTGGCGTTCGAAAACAAGGGCACTGTTTTACAAGTTGTACCAGAGAAAGTACTTCAATATAATTATCTGAGCTCACTATCTCAATTACCGGACACTCCTGAGCATTACTCCGTCATCGATTTCAGATTAGTTGCCGAACAAGGCAAAACCATTATAACGGTAATGATCAATAATTTTCCAACAGAAACAATATACAAGCACGTAGTACTTTACTGGGAAGGCACTATTATCGCCTTGAAGGACACGATAGAAAAAGAATTTGCTTTTCGATAGCACATACTGCTGCAAAAAATGCCTTCAGATTGATATTTGAGGGTGAGCGTAAGCTCATGTAAGAGAGTTGCTATTTATCAGTTGCCGAATAGAACCGGGCGCAGTAAATTCGGGTCTTCTATTGGATGCAAGCATTCCCTGTGTGATGAAATACTTCATTTGTTTTATTGCTTTGATCTGGCTTTCATCCGGCCATGTTGTCGGACAGCAGTACGTTGACTTTTCCCTGCGCCCGGTCGATAAAACGGATTCATTAGGCCGGTATCTCGAATTTAAAGATGCACATGCCACTGCAGACGAGATCGAAAATCACAAACTAATCTGGAAAGTAAAGGAAGTGAGGGTTGATGCCGCCTCCTTGAAGGAGAAGAAGGTGCAAGCCTTTACCATGACAGATGAAAAGCCTACAACCGCGAGTCCTTATTTTGTAATTGGCTTTTATGAATTGCTAGCAGGCCATTATACCCGTATAGAATCGTTTCGGGTAGGAAAAGACCTGATTGTTGAGAAATATGATTTCTTCAGCGATAAGTGGTCTCCGGCTAACTAATACAATTGATAAAGACTTTATCGAATCATTTAGTCAGTAAAACCATTTGATTTGCATCCATGGCGACAATTTTATAAAGGAAAAAAATTGTCTCTATGAGGCTTACATAACCTATATTTACTTTAATCGCATTCCGTTAATGCAAACCTCTGCTCCAGACACAAAGACTCATTATTTGATTCTTGACGGCCTCCGTGGAGTTGCCGCAATCTTAGTGGTCTTATTCCACATTATGGAAGTCCATTTCTCTTCGCATGCAACCCATCCTATTCACCATGGTTACATGGCTGTTGATTTCTTCTTTCTGTTGTCCGGATTTGTCATTGGCTATGCTTATGATGATCGCTGGGATCATATGAGTATTTGGGATTTTTTTAAAATCAGACTTATCAGGCTTCACCCAATGGTTATTTTAGCAGCGGTTTTAGGAGCCATTTGCTTTTGGATTGATCCTTACAAGAGCAATCAACCTGGAGCTAATGCAATAAGATTGATAGAAGTAATGCTAATCTCTTTCACGGTTTTTCCTTCGCCCGATATTAGAGGTTGGGGTGAATCACATTGTTTGAATGGTCCGGCCTGGTCTCTTTTTCAAGAATATATTGCGAATATACTATATGCCATTTTCAACAAGAAGCTTACCAAAATGGTGCTTTGGGTGCTTGTAATTATATGCGGAATTGCTTTGGCAGGTGTTACTATAAAACGCGGAGATATTGGCGCAGGGTGGGGATACCATAACATGTGGATTGCAAGTGTGCGTGTCATGTTCTCTTTCTTTGCAGGCCTGTTGCTTTTCAGAAGCAATAAATTAATACGCATACCCGGGGCTTTCGCTATATGCTCTCTCGCACTAATAGCTATTATTATAATGCCATATTTCAGGTATAATGGCTTATACGAAGCCTTATGTATTATTATTGCATTTCCGGTTCTTGTAGCGGCAGGAGCGGGAGGGGAGATAAAAGGAGCGGCGGCAAAAATATGTAAGTTTATCGGCGATATGTCATACCCGATTTATATTACTCATTACACAGCAGTTTATGCGTACAAAAGCTGGGTTTGGAACGAAAAACCATCTCCTTCATTATATATCCCAATTGCCATTTGCCTATTTACATTTATGACTCTGACTGCCTATGCTTCACAAAAATTATATGATGCACCTGTGAGATCATGGCTTCGGAAGAAATTGTTAAAGCCGCAATCTAAAAATTCAGTTGCTGCAACGTTTATAAACCAGGTAACTCCAAAATAGATTGACGAAAAATTTAATCTGTACAAAGCACAGCGCTGGCAACACGCTACTTATCAAAAATTTAACAAAATCATTTAACAAATGATGAAGTATACGCTCAAATACGCTGCAATCCTACTCGCTATTCTTGTCGTTTTTCACGTTTTTAAAGTTGTGCAACAGCTCTCAAAATATCCATCCAATGGTATTGGCGATTTATTTTACAAGGTGCTTCTCTCTTTTAAATGGGCCTTGCCTATATATATAGTATTGGCAGCAGCAGGTGGATTCATAATCGGCGCAGTCTTAAAGAAACGCGAAGACCGGCTCGGGCAGAGATAAAGCGTTAAACCAAAGCGTATAACAGACCTTGGTTGATTTTGGGATACTTTATCCTCTGCAGAAATAAAGTGATTTTTATTATCTTCAGCAGATAAAATCCTCTCATGAAAATCTCTGCAGCTGTAAAAAACATATCTGGCAACCACCGTGTTGTTGTAGAAACAAATCAGCATAAACAAACACTATCCATTGCCTCTAAGCCCTCAGGCTTTGGCTCGTCTGTAAATGGCGGTGAACTGCTGCTGCTGGCGCTGGCTACTTGCTTTTGTAACGATATATACCGTGAAGCGGGCAAGCGAAATATAGCAGTATCGGGTGTAGAAGTAACGGTTACCGGTGAGTTTGGTGCCGAAGGCGAACCTGGCAGTAATTTTCAATACAACGCCCACGTAATTTCTGATGCGCCTGCTGCGGCTATCGAAGACCTTATTAACTATACCGATCGGGTTGCAGAGATTCACAATACACTTCGTAAAGGTGTTTCAGTATCCTTGATGAAAGGATGAGTTATAAAAAAGCCCGAAAAACTCCGGGCATTTTTATAATCTCTATCGAATTTTTTTTATTTCTTAACACGCTTCTCCAAGTCTTCCGTTTTCAGAGAAATCAAATGTCCAATAGGTTCGCCTTTGCGATAAGTGATCAACCGGAAATTATCGGCACCATCCGGGTATTCAACAGGCGCAGTGTAGCGTGGGTAATATTGATTAGGAATTGTGTTATCAACCGTATAGTATATATCAAGACCGGGCACTTCGGTTGATAGCTCAATCAACAATTTACCTGCAGCGTTTTTCTTTACTGCTATAATCGGATCATATATACTGCGGGCATAGTTGATGTGCGCTGCATCAAGGCGTTTGAAATGATCTTCTACGCGTGGCAGAAAATCTTCCCAGCTTTTATGTTTCTCGGGCGTCCAGAAAGACTCGGCCATGGCCAGTGCCCGGGGATATGTCATATATTCTACCTGCGGCTCCGTTGGAATTTGTTCTGTCCACAGGTTGCCTTGCGCTCCCAGCACATACGTTGTGTCTATCCCGGCCGGCAATAAGTTAAATGTATACACTTCTCTAAGGCGGGCGCTGCTATATACCGGAGGCTCTATAGAGCGTTCGCCCTGATACATATCTAAATAATATACAGGAGCAGGGCTCATCACCACCGGGTGTTTGAGGTGCGATGCTTCAATGCCACCCTTCGTTCCGCGCCAGCTCATTACGGCTGCACCCGGCGCTATACCACCTTCCAGAATTTCATCCCAACCCATCATCTTTTTCTTTTTGCTTTGGATGATCCTGTCAACGCGCTTCACGAAGTATGCCTGCAGCTCCTCGCCGTTCTTGATGTTTTTCTTTTTCATAAAAGCCTGCACGCCTTTATCGCGTTCCCAGAAACCTTTATAGCACTCATCGCCACCCATGTGTATATATTCAAACGGAAACATAGCAGCAATCTCTGTAAATACTTTATCGAGAAACTGGTATACTTTCTCATCGGTAGGGTCGAAAGTATTGTCGAGGTGCATTTCAAATTTACCATTGCCAAACCAGGTGGAGAAGCTGGAACCTGGGTTTACCTTCAATGTAGTATCATTGGTAACCGACAGCTCCGGATAGGACGCGAGTGCTGCCATGCTATGGCCCGGCACATCAATTTCCGGAAGTACTTCTATATAGCGGTCTTTGGCATATTGCACAATTTCCTTTATATCGGCCTGTGTATAGAAACCTCCATCGGTAGCCGCTTCACCAGCTTTGGGTGGTTCATTGCTTCCAAAGGTTCCTACGCGGGGCACACGCCATGCGCCTACGGAAGTAAGACGCGGTAAACTTTTGATCTCTACGCGCCAACCGTTATCATCTGTAAGGTGCCAATGAAAACGATTCATTTTATACCTGGCCATGCGATCTATATATTTCTTTACATACTCTTTAGTAAAGAAGTGACGACTCACATCAAACATTTGTCCACGCCAGCCAAAGCGTGGATAGTCGAGTATAGTAACAGCTGCCGCTTTCCACTCTACATCCCTAACCGGTGTTGTCGATTCAATTTCTTCTGGCAACAATTGCAGAAAAGTTTGCACACCATAGAACAAACCTGCAGGTGTATTGGCGGCAATATCCACTTTACCTGCTTCTGTATGCAAAGTATATCCTTCCTTTCCCAAGCGGGCATCGGGCTTTGCATTCAAGGTAAAGGTGATGTGCGCTTTACCGCCTTCTGAAGATGTTAATGTATAGCCTGTAGCAGGCTTTATTTTGTCGATAAGATATTGGGCTATGCGGGCAACTTCGGGCTGCTTCGCAGGAACACTGATGGTGGTTGTATTGGTAAGAAGAAAATGACCGGGCTCTTGTTTGAGACTTACCGGAGCAGGAATGAGTGAAATGTTTTGTGCTCGTACATTATTATGCTGTGTGCACGACAATGCGAAGCTCATCGCACAGAGTATAGCGATGACAATTTTTCGATTAAGCATCATAGGGGCGTTTATTGATTGATTTAATAACAAGTTAACGAGTTTCCGCCCGCGCGCATGATTTTTTCCATGTGCCTTGCGCACACGTCTTTCAACGGCAGATCGAATCAAACTTACAATCGGGGAAACTATTAATTTTCCTTATCCGGATAATTTGCCCATGTATACTTTCTGAACAGCATCGTGTTTTGAATCAAATACAAAAAGTACTACCGGTTTTTTCCTTTGTATTTCTTCTCGTCTGTGCCTTTACGCCCACTTCGTTTATCGGCACTTGCTTTATTCTTCGAATTGAACGCGTTCCGCTTGGCATCTGCTTTATTGTATTCCTTCTTCTTAACGGTCTTCTTCTCGACTTTCTTCTTACTCTCCTTCTTTTCATGAAACGCACCTTTAAACGTGGGGTCGTCTTTGCGTTTCTGATCATCGATAGCCTTATTCATGGCCTGCTTTTCTTCGAACGGAGTTTTCTCGATTGTTACGGCTTCGGGTATCGGCATTACCGGAATCTTCTCGCGTATCAAAGCTTCAATCTTTTCAATGTGATATTCTTCTGCCTTGTTCACGAAGGTGATAGCCTTACCATCCTGAAACGCGCGGCCGGTGCGACCGATGCGATGAACATAATCTTCATATAGCAGCGGCACATCGAAGTTGATCACGTGCGATACCTTTATTACATCTATACCTCTCGCAGTAACATCCGTTGACACCAACACGCGGATTGAGCCTTCCTTAAATTCATTGACAGCATTGATACGACTATTCTGACCTTTGTTGGAATGGATTACGCGCACCGGTCCTAAATTTCTCCGCTCAATGAATTTAAAAACATTGTCGGCATTTTCTTTTGTGCGGGTAAAGATCATTACGCGATTAAACGTCTCTTTATCCTGAAGCAGGTATTCAATGAAGTTGATTTTCGTTTTCAGGTTCGGCACATGATACAACGTCTGCCCTACCTGCCGGGCAGCTGTAGCCTGTGGTGTAACCTCTACCTTTACCGGGAATTCCAAAAATTCAGCGGACAGTCGTTCTACTTTTTCAGGGAATGTAGCGGAGAATAGCAGGTTCTGTCGCTTGCGCGGAATCACTTCAAATATCTTTCGCAGCTGTGGCATAAAGCCCATGTCCATCATGCGGTCGGCTTCATCCAACACCAGTATTTTGATTTGCTTCACGGGCAATTCACCTTTCAGATAGATTTCCGTAAAGCGCCCCGGAGTGGCAATAAGTATATCTACACCTTGCTGAATGTTTTCGATTTGCGTCTTAGGGCCAATACCCCCATATATAGCCTGTATGCGCAGGTCGGTATATTTGGCCAGTTGCCGGGCATGCTCTGCCAACTGAATGACAAGTTCTTTGGTAGGCGCCAGAATAATAGCACGTGGCTCGGTGCCCTGTGCATATTTTATTTTCATCAGCATAGGCAAAAGATAAGCAGCGGTTTTGCCGGTGCCGGTCTGCGCAATACCAATCAGCTCCTGTCCGCCCAAAATGATAGGGATCGATTTCTGCTGAATTTCTGTAGGATGCTGGAATCCGAGGTCTGATACTGCATTGAGCAATTGCCTGTTGAGATTAAAATCTTCGAAAGTTGTAATAGCAGACACTTTTTGCTTCTTAATTTTACTGTGATGAAAACTATTCTGATAACCAACGCAAATATAGTTAACGAAGGCAAGGTCTTTACCGGCGATGTGCTTATTAAGGGTCAATACATTGAGAAGATCGGAAAAGAGCTGTCTGCAGCTACTGCCGACCAGGTGATTGATGCCAACGGAAAATACCTGTTACCGGGCGCTATTGACGACCAGGTACATTTTCGCGAACCGGGTTTAACACATAAAGCCACAATCTATACCGAAGCAAAAGCTGCGGTGGCAGGCGGTATTACCAGCTTTATGGAAATGCCCAACACTAACCCGCCCACGTTTACGCAAGCACTTCTTGAAGACAAATACCAGATTGCTTCGCGCACTTCGCTGGCCAATTATTCTTTTTTTATCGGTGCTTCCAACGATAACCTGGAGGAAGTAATGAAGACTGACATCACAAAAGTATGCGGACTAAAGATCTTCATGGGTTCATCTACCGGCAATCTATTAGTAGATAATCCGGGCACGCTCGAGGGCTTTTTCTCACGTTTTCCTGCGCTCATTGCTGCGCATTGTGAAGATGAGCCAACCATTCGTAAAAATACCGCTGACTATAAAGAGCGCTACGGTGAAGACGTTCCCATTGAATGCCACCCGCTGATACGAAGTGAAGAAGCCTGCTATAAATCATCATCTTTTGCGATTGATCTCGCTAAGAAGCACGGCACGCGATTTCACGTATTGCATATTTCTACAGCGAAGGAAATCGCGTTGTTCGATAACACGATTCCGTTGGATAAAAAGAAGATTACTGCAGAAGCCTGCATTCATCACCTCTGGTTTAACGATGCAGACTATAAACGCCTGGGCACGTTGCTGAAATGGAACCCGGCTGTAAAAACAGCGCGCGATCAGCAGGCTATTTTTCAGGCTGTGCTTGATGACCATATTGACGTTATCGCTACGGACCACGCGCCGCATTTACTTGAAGAGAAGAACAACACCTATTTCAAAGCACCTTCCGGTGGGCCGCTGGTACAACACAGCCTCGTGGCTATGCTGGAATTTTATAAACAGGGAAAGATAGGCCTGGAAAAGATCGTTCAGAAAATGTGTCACAACCCGGCTATTCTGTTTCAGGTGGAGAAGCGTGGTTTTATCCGTGAGGGGTACTTTGCCGACCTGGTGCTGGCAGATCTCAACGCTCCGTGGACCGTGAACAAGGAGAACATTCTTTCCAAGTGTGGCTGGTCGGCCCTGGAAGGAACAACGTTTCAATCAACCGTTACGCACACATTCATTTCGGGCCATCTGGCATACGCCGAAGGAAAGTTTGATGAAACGCGCATGGGCGAGCGCCTTACATTTCTTCGAAAATGATCTGCAATAGTTTTTTGCAAATTCGGTGTCACTCACTAAATTTGCAGTCCTCAAAATGGTGGATGTAGTTCAGTTGGTTAGAACATCAGATTGTGATTCTGAGGGTCGTGGGTTCGAGTCCCATCATTCACCCAAGCAAAAGCTCCTGTAACGGGGGCTTTTTGCTTTTATGCGGTTATTCGTCTCTTTGCTTCTCCGCTCACTGAAATTCTATAGTATTCTGTTCGTGAAAAGCGTATCTCTGTTATCTGTAAAAAATTATCCCTTATAACCATTTCATCTATGGATCAGCGTATCATCAATCTCTTCGACGAATACACGCATAAGCCACTTACACGTGAAGAATTTATTCACAGGCTCACCAAGCTTACCGGAAGCACAGCTGCAGCGCTGGCAACGCTGCCACTACTCGAAGTAAACTATGCAAAAGCAGAAACGATCGATTCGCAGGATGATCGCATCACCACAGCACAGGTTACCTATCCGATAGAAGGTGGTGAGATGAAAGCATATATAGCGCGACCCAAAAAAGCAGGTAAATATGGAGGTGTTGTGGTGATCCATGAAAACCGCGGACTCAATCCGCACATAGAAGACGTAACCAGACGCGCGGCACTGGAAGGATTTGTAGCGATCGCTCCCGATGCCTTATCACCACTGGGAGGAACACCACCCGATGAAGACAAAGCACGCGATATGTTTCAGCAACTGGATATGCCTAAAACGATTGCCAATTTTGCAACGGCATTCGATTATCTGAAGACTCAAAAAGATTGCAATGGTAAATTTGGCTGCGTTGGTTTTTGCTGGGGTGGGGCAATGGCAAATAATCTTGCCGTAAATGTACCCGACCTGAAAGCAGCTGTTGCATTTTATGGACGACAACCCGAAGCTGCAGATGTACCCAAGATAAAGGCTGCATTACAATTGCATTATGCCGGTATGGATGAGCGTGTCAATGCAGGTATACCCGCGTATGAAGAGGCGTTGAAAAAAGCAGGTGTGAATTATCAGTTATTTATGTATGAAGGAGCACAACATGCTTTTCATAACAACACTGCTCCTACACGTTATAACGAAGCTGCCGCGAAGTTAGCATGGAGCAGAACGATGGCGTTCTTTAACGAAAAACTTCGGTAACATGCAATCTTGTGCTGTACGATTTTTTACTGTATGTTGACTTCATGATCGTGTGGAAGGAATATAAAAAGCTGGCGCTCGAGGAGAAAATTGATGTGTTGTACGAAAAAGGTACATTCATCATGGCGATACGATACTACGGGTATAAGATCAATCTTTACCTGCTCGGAAATTTTTACGTTGAAGTTTTTATTAATCATAAGAACACAATAATCGAGAAGATTGTGCCGTTGGATACGAATCATTCACGCATGCAGTTCTATTCGGATCAGATCAAGCTGCCCATCATTTTCTAACAGCTCATTTTTATTTCTTACAAGGATGTTGCCCAACGCACTACAAAGCCGAGCAGCAGTCCGCCGAGAATAATAAAAGGCGAGGGCACCTTGCTAAAAGTTAGCAACAGAAATGTAGCGATGGCTACACCAAAATTCATCAGAGTGTGTTCAAGAGGCTGAAATAAAATAACAGCCGAAGCTGCCACGAGTCCTGCACTCGCAGCGGTAATGCCTTCCAGCGATGCCCGAACGGCACGATAACGTTTCAGACTTTCCCAGAAACGAATTACAAAGAATATGAGAAATGTACCCGGCAGAAAAATTCCGAACGATGCCATCAATGCTCCTATAATTTCTCCACCTGTGCCGGAGTCTCGCATGGAGAGCGCCCCTATATATGCACTGAATGAAAACACGGGGCCGGGTAGCGACTGTGCTACTGCATAGCCCGACAAAAATTCTTCTGATGAAAGATAATGTTTGGGAGCATATTGCACGAACTCGGTATATAACAACGGCGTGAGTACCTGCCCGCCACCGAAGATGAGGCTGCCGTTACGATAGAAATTTTCGAATAATCGCACAGGCAAGGCTTTTGTTATACCTCCCAACGCAGCAGCAAAAATAAGTACACCTGCCCACAGCAGGAAGTTTGCCCAGGGCACTACAATTTTAGTTTTCTCCTCCTTCGGCTGATCTTTATACTTCAATGCCGTGAGCATACCCGAACCCAGAAGTATAGCAGGAAATACATACGGTGTTTGAATGAGGTATGAAAGTATAGCCGCTACAATCATCAATACGATACCGGTTTTAGTGCGCACGGTTTTCTGAATGATAGCATACGCACCATAACTTACAAAGCCTACGGCCATTGGCTGGATGAAGCGTGTAAACTCAAGCGACCAGTTTTTCTCTTCTATACCTGACATGATCAACGCAGCGAGCGTCATCAGCGAAACTGCGGGAAGTATCCAGATCAGCAAGGTGAGGTATGCCAGGTTGGGGCCTCCCAGTTTAAACCCTATAGCGGTTAGTGTTTGCGTAGAGGTTGGGCCCGGCAAAATCTGACAGAGTGAATTGATCTCCATCAATTCATCGTCTGTCAGGTATTTCCGTTTATCTACGAGTACTTTTTGAAAATGTGCCAGGTGCGCCTGCGGTCCGCCAAAAGTAGAAACCGCCAGCATGAGCACATCGCGCAGAAAGATATAGTATCGAACGCGCTGGATCATTACAACTCGGGGGCTATAGCTCTCGTCATCCTTATTTTTTCAATCCTATCTCGCGCAGGCGCTGGTCCAGAAATTCTCCGGCTGTAATATCTTCCCATTGCTTGGGCGTTTCCGCTGTAACACAATCTTTCAATGCTGCGAGGCTCATCTCCGAGCGCGGGTGCATAAAGAAAGGTATAGAATAACGCGGTGTATTCATGAGGTGACGTGGCGGATTTACCACACGGTGTATTGTTGATTTCAGTTTCTTGTTCGTGAGGCGTTCGAGCATATCGCCCACATTTACTACCAATTGATCTGGCAATGCCGTGATGGGAATCCACTTGCCATCTCTGCGCAATACCTGCAGACCATCGGCACTGGCGCCCATGAGCAATGTGATCAGGTTTATATCACCATGTTCGGCTGCGCGCACTGCGTCTTCAGGAACAGCATCCGGATTTTCGATGGGGTAGTAATGGATCGGCCGTAATATACTGTTACCATGTTTAACTTTATCGTCAAAGTAATTTTCAGGAAGGTTAAGGTATAGGGCTATGGCGCGAAGCATATAGGTACCGGTCTTTTCAAGTGCGCGGTAAACATCAGTGCTTACTTTGCCAAACTCGGGCACTTCCTGTGGCCATATATTCGCCGGATAATGTTCTTTATTCAATTCTGACTCAGGCAGTTCCTGCCCTACATGGTAGAACTCTTTCAGATCACCCGTGTTTCTGCCTTTGGCATGTTCTTTTCCTTTACCAATATAGCCGCGCTGGCCGGCAAGCTCGGGGCGTTCGTATTTTTTCTTTACATCATCGGGCAATGCAAAAAATTGTTTTATAGCCTTATAGAGATCCTGTTGCATAGCATCCGTGAGAAAATGATTCCGGATCGCTACAAAGCCAATGTTATGATAAGCGGCACCCAGGTCTGCTACAAATTTCTGTTTCTTCTTCTCATCACCGTTATAATAATCCGCCAGGTCGAGTGAGGGGATTTCGTCATATAGTATTTCGTTCATAACACTTGGGTTTGTTTCCGTGCAAGCTAAATATTTTTGGCTAAATTTCGTGCAGGTAAAGCGGCCACATCGGTTGCAGAAATATTAACATTATAACATCTGCTTTATGAAAACAACCCGAAGAGAATTTGTGCAGCAAGCGCTAAAAGCTACCACCTTAACAGCCCTCGGAACACCACTGGCTTTCAATGCCCTGGCGGACTCACGAACAACAGAAACAACATCATCGCCATTCGATATACTGACGGATGGTGTAGCATTACAATTTGCACAGGTGCCTCTGCCGTATGCCTATGCGGCTCTTGAGCCTTCTATCGATGCCATGACGATGGAGATTCACTATACCAAGCACCACACGGCCTATATCAAGAATGTAAACGAAGCGATCGCTGCCGACAAGATATCGTTCGGTACAGAGAAGGAATTCTTTGCCAATGCTTCCAAGCTTTCTGCGAAGGCACGAAACAATGGAGGCGGTGCCTGGAATCACAATTTTTTCTGGCAAACCATGAAACCCGGTGCAGGACAGCCCGGTGGTAAACTTGCTGAAGCGATCAACAGTTCATTTGGTTCATTCGATAAATTCAAAGAGCAATTTACACAAGCGGCGATGACTCGCTTTGGTTCAGGATGGGCATGGCTGGTAAATGAAGGTGGCAAACTAAAGATTGGTTCAACACCTAATCAGGACAATCCATTGATGGACGTGAGCGAATTGAAAGGAACGCCATTGCTCGGGCTGGATGTATGGGAGCATGCATACTACCTCAAGTATCAAAATAAGCGCAACGAGTATGTTGCCAACTGGTATAATGTTATTAACTGGGATGAAGTGGCAAAGCGCCTTGCATGAAAGATCATAGAAATCACAGAAAATTACTGAAACAACTCTGTTATTAAAACAGGAATAACCACCCGCCATAGCAATATATAGAGACGCTGTGGCGGGTTTATTATTTATAGGATATGAGAGCATTGCGCATTGCCATTATTGGCGACTATACGGAAGGCAAGCACACCCATATAGCACTTAATGCTGCTATTGATCATGCTCGCCCTCATTTGAATTTTGCTATAGAGGCACCGTGGATTGATACCACAAGTATTGCCACTGTAGAGAGCCTGAAGCAATACGATGGCTTGTGGATTGCACCTGGTTCGCCCTACAAAAATGACGGTGCTGTATATAGTACTATACGGTGGGCTCGCGAGAATAACATTCCAGTCTTCGGTACCTGTGGCGGCTTTCAGTATATGATTGTAGAATACGCAAAGAATATACTGAGTATTCGCGATGCCGGTCACGAAGAGAGTGAGCCGGGTGCTCAACAGCTGGTAATCTCTAAACTAAGCTGCTCACTAAAAGGTAAGCCGGAAGAAGTGATTATTCGTGACAAGCAATCGTGGTTATACAGGGTATTGCAGAAGGATATTATTACCGGTCATTTCAATTGCAACTATGGTGTGAACCCTGCGTTTGCAGAACAACTGCAACAAGGAGCACTCGCATTTACTGCTTTTTCATTGCAAGGTGAAGTGCGCGCACTTGAACTGAAAAACCATCGCTTCTTTAAAGGAACATTGTTTCAGCCTCCGCTTGATTCTACTCCGGAACGACCGAATGCATTAATCATGGATTTCTTTTATACCATTAGCCGTTAATATGAACAGAATTACAAACTATATTAAACGTTAGCGAACTACATATTAAACTGTTCTTAAGTAAGCCTCCATCTCGGTGCGGTCGGTAAATTGGGCAATGCGAAGCTTCTCTATTTTCTCTGACGATTTATCTTTTACATGATTCGCAGCAATTTTTGAAAACACTTCAGATGTATCCATAAACTGGACGTGAATTAACTCGCCACCTTTTAGGTGTTTTACCATACCCGGCAGTAAATTATTAACAACCCAGGCCTTTGATTCAACGCTGATCACTCCCATCTTTCGGATGTCAGCTACAAATTTTACCGTTTTCAGCTTTGTGAATGTATTCAATACAGCCATATTGATAGCTACAAATTGCTCGTGGCTAAGAACCTTATTGGTATACTCCAGAAACAATGCATCGAGTGCTTCATCATAGTATACTTGTGCACTTTGATTTTCAAAAAACTTTTGGTTCGGCATTTATTTTTGAAAGTTAGAGATATAGTAATAATCAAGAGAGACACCTGACGGCACCATTGGATCGCTGGATGCTAAACGCTTCGCAGGTAAGCTTCCATTTTGGTACGGTCGATAAACTGGATTACCTGAAAGTCCTTTGCTATATCAACAGACTTTTGCTTAATATTATTACCTGCAATCCTGGCAAACACTTCCGATTCATCTAACAACTGAACTACTACCGGGCTCTTTCCATTCAAATGTTTCACCAATCCCGGCAGTAGAATATCGACAACCCATTTTTGCGACTCAATACTGATAACTCCCATCTTCCGTATGTCTGCCACAAATTTGGTAGCCCGCTGTTTTTTATACGCTTCCAAAAGCGCTGTATTAATAACAACAAATTGCTCATGGTTCACTACGCGGTTGGTATATTCCAATACCATAGCCCCAAGGTTTGAATCATAATATATTTTTGCACTTTGGTTTTCGAAAAACTGATGCATGTGAATGTGGTAAAGGATTATATGCGCTTCGTTAAATACTTGTAGTCAAGTTTCTATTTTTTGTATGATCCGTGCATTCCCAAACAATCTATCCAAATCGGAATAATATTTTTTCGGCACCAATCATTTAAAAAATTCTGTGGCTGACTCACTTATAGCTATAAGTTTTAAACCGTGGTGCATAGCTACAACAATCACGCAGCCTAAAGACACGGTAATTTTGAAATAACTTACCCCCGTAGGTTGATTTAACGAGACATCGTGACAACTAACTTCACCGCTTATAACGATGCATGGAACACATCAGGCATTTTGATAACCGTATCACGAATTGAATGATGTATACCTGTGCTATTGTAACGTACAAAGTGGTATACTAAATACAGAATTTTATAACTCTGAACTTTTCTTACATATATACCAGCAGTACTGATAGATTTATATTCTTGTTGGAAGGCACTACTATTTATATATCAATGGGGATTAAGTCAGGAAATTATTACATGAAATAAAAGGCAACGGTTCAATTTGCACCGCTATAGGGACATAAAGGGATTCAGGATATGTAGAAATTGGGTTATGAACCGGCTATTGGTCTGCGCGGCTCTCTAATACATCGCTTCCCATACTGCTCTTTTGCTGTGGAATAGTCACCCAGCGTATAGCATCTTCCTTTCTGCCAAAGTAGGCAAAAGACACTTCCTTATCAGCCTTCTCCATCATGTCTTCCATAGACATATTGGTAAAAACATCTTCCGGTACTACAAACGCTACCTTTGAATGTCCAACAGCCACCGCCTGCGTACGCCATTCTGTGGCAGCCCATACCTGGTCCTCTTCCAGGAGTGCACCCTTATGTGTTACATCATACACTAATCTGCCAGTTTTAAAATGCTCCATAGCCTTAATCATCGCCATCATTCCATTTCTGAACTCAGCAGATGTTGGCGCTACTTTCCAGGTTGCTATCAAAATGTGATGGGCCGCGTTATACTCAATCCGCTTAACGTCTGTATCGAGGTAAATTTCCATACGGGTTAATTGTTAAATGAAAGCAATGCTATCAGCATCTTGTGAAGCGTTTAGCACAATTACAAAGGCTGCAAAGATTAAACTATTATGAAAAATAGTTTTCAATACCAGGTTGTCAAAAAGGTGGACAACTCCCAAAATTGAGGTTCATTCAAGTTTTTTGCAGGTGAGATATGTGCCGCATGTTAGGAAATATCAATGCGGAGACCGATAAAAATTCAGGCTGTCGCCTGCCAGCATGTGCTGTTCGATTAATATACCAGGATGGCGCGGGGCTGCTATACCTTTTCCGAATTTCTGCGGGGCGATGAAGATGCGCGCTTCATCCCACAATTCATTTCCAATAAACATGGCCAGCGTTGCAGCACCCCCTTCGATAATGACCGACTGTATCTTTTGTTTCACAAGGTCTTTCACGAGCTGTTGCAGAAAGTCCTGTTCATCGAGGCGTATTAACAAAAGGTTGTTGTGTTCTTCATGCTTAAGAACATTATAGCAGATAGTCTTTTGCTTTCGATCAAAGAGATGAAGCTTCGCCGAAAGCTTGAGGTAGCGATCAATCACAATGCGCACAGGATCTCTACCCGTCCAGTCGCGCACATTCAATTGAGGGTTATCGTGCATGGCGGTGCGTGCACCTACCAGTATACCATCTTCTTCGCTGCGCCACTTATGCACAAGTTGTCGCGCATGTTCATTGCTGATCCACCTGGAGTCGAAGTTCTCACGGGCTATAAATCCATCTGCAGTCTCCGCCCATTTAAGAATGATATACGGGCGATTCTTTTCCATGAATGTAAAGAACCGTTTGTTGAGTTCGCGCCCTTGTTTCTCCAATATACCGGTAACTACTTCAATACCGGCCGCGCGCAATTTCTTTACGCCATTACCTGCTACCAATGGATTGGAGTCGAGGTTGGCGATTACCACCTTCTTTACCTGGTGTTGTACCAGCATATCGGCGCAAGGCGGGGTTTTACCGGTGTGCGAGCAGGGTTCCAGGTTCACATATATAGTACTCTCACGCAAAATGCTTTTATCGGTAAGTTGCTGCACAGCATTTACTTCTGCATGAGCCTGACCATATTTACGATGCCAGCCCTCGCCTATAATTTTACCATCGTGTACAATAACACTGCCCACCATGGGATTAGGACTTACGTAACTTCTGCCGAGCAACGCAAGCTCCAGTGTGCGCTGCATAAAAATTTCATCCTGATGGTGATCGTGCCTGGTCATTGAATTATACTTGCAAAGATTGCCAAGCTATGAAAAATTCCAAAGCTGTATTTCAGGATTTCATCCGGCAGGTCACTTTGCCCGAGAGCAAAGACGAGATTGCCAGCATAGCCCACCGGGTGTTGGAACACATCGCCGGCATTAGCAGAAACGACATTCTGCTGGATAGGCCTGTTAATTTCACTTCAGCACAAGAAATTCAGTTAGCAGAAAGCATTGATCGCATCAATCTCCACGAGCCCGTGCAATATGTTTTGGGAGAACAAGATTTTTTTGGCCGAACATTTCATGTAAACAAGTCTGTATTGATACCACGGCCCGAAACAGAGTATCTAATCCGGGAGATCATAGCGTATTGCAAAAACCAAATCGACCCGCTTACAATCATCGACATCGGCACAGGAAGTGGATGTATACCCGTGACATTGTCATTGGAAATTCCTCAGGCCCTGGTATATGCTACTGACATCAGTACCGATGCTTTAGCCGTTGCAAGAGGGAATGCAGCACAGCTAAATGCTACGGTTAACTTTCTGCAACACGATATACTCACGCAAAAATTACCCGTAACCGCTATCGATATTATAGTGAGTAATCCTCCCTATATAGCATTGGAGGAAGCTACGCAGATGAGTGCCAATGTAACGCAATATGAACCACACCTAGCTTTGTTTGTGCCCAATAACGATCCATTGAAATTTTATCGTGCCATTGCCATAGCAGCACGAGGTGTGCTCAACCCCGGCGGACTTCTTATTGTTGAGATCAACGAACGATTTGGCAACGAGGTGGCAACTATATTGGAAGCAAACCGCTTCCATAACATTGCGATTCTGAAAGACCTCGATGGCAAGGACCGCGTTGTAAAAGGAAATTTACTTGCAGATTAACTTCGGATGGTGGTAGATTGCCGGTATCTGTAACATCGATTCACAACTTATAGCACATGAGCCGCACTAACTACGTTTCGTTTATAGGTTCAGGCAATGTAGCCTGGCATTTGGCTCCGGCTTTGGACAACACCGATTTTGCCGTGCGTGAAGTATATAGCCGAAACCCTGCGCATGCTGCAGCCCTGGTTGATAAGTTGTATGAAGCAGAGGTGAGGCACTCCCTTGATTTTTCTTCAAGCTCATCGCGCATCTTTATTATCGCGGTGTCTGATGACGCAATAGAATCGCTGTTGCAGGAAATTATACTGCCGAACGATGCCATTCTTGTGCATACTTCGGGAAGTCAGCCGCTGAGTATATTAGGTTATGCTACTCCAAACACAGGTGTATTTTACCCGTTACAAACCTTCAGCAAAGCGAAGAAAGTAGACTTTCGTGATATCCCTATATTTATTGAAAGTGATTCACGAGAAGCGGAGAGAGTATTGCTGCACATGGCAAAGGCCATCAGCAAAAACGTACATACCATTGCATCCCGGCAGCGCAAGGCCATGCACGTAGCAGCCGTATTCGCTGCCAACTTTACCAATCACATGCTTCTGATTGCGGAAGATATTATGCGGGAAAATAAACTGGACTTTGTGTGGCTCAAACCGCTGATCGCCGAGATGATCAACAAGAGCTTATCCATTGGCCCTCAAAAAGCACAGACCGGACCGGCCAGACGTGGCGACTTCGAGATACTCGACCGGCACATGGAATTTCTTCAACACGATGAAACCATTGCAGCCATCTATAGATCCATCAGCCAGCACATTGTGGATACATATCATAGTTAGTTAGCAGTTTTTAGAAACGCTGATACATCACGTACCCATTGCGATTTATTGGCTATTGTAAAGATGTTATGCCCAACGTGGGGATATACTTTCAATACTTTATTGTTATTGTTCAGGCTGGTATATATCTCATCCGTTTCTTCGCGGCTCACGCGATTATCTTCTTCGCCGAATAATATCAGTGCCGGGCATTTCACAGCTTGTGCATAGCGCGAAGGATTGTGTGAGAAAGCCCAATATCCATTCTGCAAACCGCCCCAAAAGCATAACAAACCAGCCATAGGGAACGTAGGTATATGCATAAGCCTGAACCGGGCCTGCACTGTTTTATACAACGAGCCAAAGGGGCATTCAAGAATAACGGACGTTACCGGAAGTTCGTAATCATCCATAGCCTTTAACACAGCGGCCGCACCCATCGATGTACCAAAGAGAATAACATTCTTTTCTTCTTTGTGAATATACTCAAAGCAGTCCTTTACCTGTTCAGCCTCTTTATAGCCAATAGAAGTTGTATTACCTCCCGATCCGCCTGAGCCCATGAAGTCAACGAGGAAAGTTGTGTAGCCTAACTTCCGAAATTCATCGGCGCGCATAATCAGCGATGATTTTTCACCGGCATACCCGTGAAACATAATGACCGTGCCTTGGGAATTTCGTGTACCGATCTTCCAGCATTCCAGTTCTTCTGTACTAATAACCTTTACCGTTTTAAAGGCTGCACCCGGAACTTCTTTTTGCATTGGCCTGGGATTATCAATGCCTGTAAACAACAACTGCATCTTATCTAATACCGACAGTTCTGCAGGGTCTTTTGTACGCGCAACGGTTTCCCTGCTGAAGTGTGTAAATTTATAAGCATGTTGAAAAGCTATTGCATTTATCAGTATAAATACAATGAGCAACAGCCAGCCGATTCTCTTCTTACTCATACCCAATGTTGATGCTTTCAGGTTAGTATATAGTTTGTTTTCATTTTGCAGGTGTATTGCAAAGAATCACAAGGAAAATTTCTTATCAGGAATTGCAATGTAGTCAGTAAGAAGTCCTCCCCGGCTTCAGAGATGACTAACGATGCGCTTACCATTTTGTTCGGAGATAACCACGACCATCCCATAAAAGGCAGCGTTAGGGTTAGCAGGCAACCCAGGAAGTATGCGTCAAGAATTTTTTTGAACGTAACAAAACAGAATCAAACAAAAAGATGTTACGTAAATTATTTGCGTTTTGATGTTCCGTTAAATAACGGTTTCCGCAAGGTCATCGTTTTTTTGGTTATCAGGAAGCACTACCTTTGACGTTAAGCTATTGAATATACTACATGTCACAATCTATTAATTCCCGCAGACCTAGACGAAACCGAAAGAGTGCAGCAATCCGTGCTATGGTAGAGGAAACTCGCGTCACTACCGATGACCTTATTTTTCCTTTGTTTCTGATCGATGGCAAAAATCAAAAGACTGAGGTCAACTCGATGCCGGGGATTTTCCGGCTTTCTGCCGATCTGATGCTAAAGGAAATTGAAGAATGCATAAAGCTGGGTATACGTGCATTCGATATTTTCCCGGCCGTAGAAGATCAGTATAAAGACAAGATTGCCACCAGGAGCTACGACTCTAATTTCTTTTACCTTCGTGCGTTGCGTGAAATCAAGAAGCAATTCCCGGAAGCGTGTATTATGACCGATGTAGCCATGGACCCCTATAGCTCCGATGGCCATGATGGTTTGGTGAAGGATGGTAAAATTCTCAATGACGAAACACTTGAGATACTCGGTAAAATGGCGTTGGCTCAGGCAGAAACAGGTATAGATATACTCGGTCCTTCTGATATGATGGATGGCCGTGTAGGATACCTGCGCAATGTGCTGGACGCGAACGGTTTTACAGAAGTATCCATTATGAGCTATACTGCCAAATATGCGAGTGGATTCTACAATCCCTTTCGGGATGCACTGGACTCTGCACCTAAATTTGGCGACAAGAAAACGTACCAAATGAATCCGGCTAACCGCCAGGAAGCACTGATCGAAGCACAGCTCGATACGGAAGAAGGTGCAGATTTCCTGATGGTGAAGCCTGCGCTTGCTTATCTGGATATTATCCGGTTGCTGAAAGATAACTCATCGCTGCCTATCGCTGCCTACAATGTAAGCGGTGAGTATTCGATGGTGAAGGCCGCTGCACTGAAGGGATGGCTGGATGGAGAACGCGTGATGAAGGAAACGTTGTTGAGCATGAAGCGTGCAGGAGCGGATATAATACTAACGTATTTCGCGAAAGAATTCGCTGCTTTAGCCAACCATTAAAACTTTATCATATTTATGGGCCGCAGGATTTTTTTAGCCATCAGTCTTGTGCTCGTTTCATTTCAGATCTTCTCACAGACTATTGTGCTGAACAAGACTGGCTGGATCGAAGTAAAAGGAAATCTTACACACTGGCGTGATGAGGCCCGTAAATTAACACTTGATGAAATACGGCTGCTGAAGCTTGATTCTGTTGCAAGCGATAAAGCTCCTAATTTCGGATTCGATCGTGCGGCACATTGGTTCAGGATTGATGTAAAAAACGGATCACCCTTTACTGAGTGGCAGCTGGAGGTTGCCTATGCACCACTCGATCATGTTGACTTTTATATACTATCAGATTCGTCTCTGGCATGGACGCATAAACTTGCTGGCGACCGATACCCAATAAAGGTGCGCGATCTCTGGCACCGGCATCCGGTGTTTGGCTTTGAAATTCCGCAAGGGCAAACGAAGTCTATTTACCTGCGTGTAAATACAATCTCATCGGTTCAATTGCCAGTTATACTCTGGAATCCTTCAGCCTTTCAAACGGCTACCTATAATATACAGCTTATCAACGGGCTGTTCTTTGGTGGCATGATACTTATGCTGCTATACCAGTTGTTCCTTTTCATTTCCATGCGCGATCGGGTAACGTTTTACTATGTGCTCACCTTACTTTCCATGGTAAATATCGTTGCCTTCTTTCAGGGTTATACATTTCTCTATGTATACCCTGCACATCCGGCCATGAACGATATATTCGCCATGTTCTCCGGGCCTGTGTTTGTGCTTTCATCTACGTTGCTTACCCGCTCATTTCTGAATCTTAAAAAATTCAGCCCCTTGCTGGATAAGTTGATGATCGCAAACATGGCGCTGAATGTAGTAGCAGGGCTCGCCATGTTTATATTCTTTCCGCACATCTCGTATGAATATCATCATTATTTTATTTTGATACACTGTCTGCTCGCGCTTACCAGTGCCGGCTATTGCTTCCATAAAAATTATCGCTCGGCCCGTTATTACCTGATTGCGTGGATTACGCTGCTTATCGCCACCGTATTTTTTACCATCAGCAATCTCGGCTTTGTGCCGGGCTATATGAGCACGAACTACAGCGGCCTGATGATTGGATGTATACTGCAGATGCTCTTCATTGCTTTCGCCCTGGGCGACCGTTGGAATATACTTCGCAGAGAAAATCAATTGGCGAAGGAATTAGAGCTGAAAAGAAATCAGGAAGAAAATGAGCGCCTGGAAAGAGAAGTGCAGCTGCGCATTGACGAGATCCAACAGAAGAGCGAAAAACTCGCAGAAGTTAACCGCGTAAAAGATAAACTCTTCTCGGTGGTATCGCACGACATAAAAGGACCACTCAGCTCCTTACAATTGGCCTTGTCGCTCTTAAAATCCGGAGATGTAAGCCGTGAAGAATTTCAGCATCTCACCAAGGCCCTCGAAACACGCTTTAGCCAGACAACCGAGTTCATTGAAAACTTACTACAGTGGGCTACGCTTCAATTGAAAGGCGAGACGTACGAACCAGACTATATCGACCTTTCCAGAATTGCCGAGGAGACTATCACGCTGATGGATTCCGATCTCCAACGAAAAGATATTAAAGTAAAAAACAACCTTCATCCATCTCTACAAGCCTACGCAGATCTGAACATGATTCGATCTATTCTGCGAAATCTGCTTACCAATGCCATCAAATTTACCGGCAATGGTGGCACCATCACCTTGAATGCTATGCGAACCGATCGCCAGGTAGTTTTATCAGTGACTGACACAGGTGTAGGTATACTACCGGCAAATCAGCACCGCATGTTTACACTGGGCAGTATAACAACACCGGGAACTAAACAGGAAAAAGGAACCGGTCTGGGACTCTTACTCTGCAAAGAATTTGTAGAGAAGAACGGAGGTCGCATCTGGTTCGAAAGCGTGGAAGGAAGAGGCACTACATTCTTCTTTTCGCTACCCGAAAGCCAGGAAGGTGTGCAGGAGATTGCAAGTGCTTAATATACTATACGATTTGCCAATGCTTTTCAAATTGAGGATTGTACTAACCAGAATCTCTCTATTTTAACGATCGGCTAGGGAGGAACACCTGCACTACAATATCACTTCGAGGCGAAATCCAACACCGTGATAGTTTACAATCTGCACAGCAGGATCCTCCTTCAGATACTTGCGCAGCTTGGAAATAAACACATCCATGCTGCGGCCCATAAAGTAATCGTCATCGCCCCACACTTCTTTTAGTATCTCTTCGCGTTTCAATACGCGGTGGCGATTATAATATAGCAACTGTAATACTTCGGCTTCCTTTTGTGTGAGCGTCTTCTCTGTCTGTTGATTTTTCAGTGTAAGCGTTGTGTAGTCAAATTCATAATTACCCAACTGAAATTTCTTCAAAGACGAAGATTGTCCTGCACTTCTGCGTAGAAATACTTCAATGCGGCAAAACAACTCTTCCAGGCTAAACGGCTTTGTTATATAGTCATCAGCACCGGTTTGAAAGCCCGCCAGTTTATCTTCCGTCATAGCCTTTGCTGTTAGAAACAATATCGGTATATCTTTATTTTCTGCGCGCACTCTGCGCGCCAGCGAAAAGCCATCGAGCTTTGGCAGCATCACATCAAAAATACACAAATGAAATATACCGGCATGATATGCGGCATCCCCTGCTTCACCATCGGCACACAGCGTAACATCATATCCTTTCAGACTCAGATTATCCTTTATTACAAATCCGAGGCTAGGATCATCTTCTACCAACAGTATCTTTTTCACATCAACTGTATTCATCACTTATACCGGTAAATAAAATCTGAACAAGCTACCTTTTCCAGGTTCACTCTGCAGTGTTATACTTCCACCATGTGCTTCAATGATGGTCTTAACATAACTAAGCCCCAGTCCAAAACCTTTTACATCGTGTATGTTGCCGGTGGGCACCCGATAAAACTTTTGAAACACACGCTTATGATGTTCAGAACTTATACCAATGCCGTTATCCTGCACCTCTACCATAACGCCTTTCTCATGACGCGATGTGCGGATCGTGATCTCCGGCTCATCCTTACAATACTTCACAGCATTGTCGAGCAGGTTTGCCAGCACATTCGTGATATGAAGTTTGTCAGCCTGTATACCTAACTCACCTGCTTCAAATACTTCATTTACTTTGCCTTTCTTTTCATTCAAGGCTACTGTAGTGTTGCGTATTGCATCTTGCACCAATTGTTGTATCTCTACATTCTCCTTCTTAAGACCAACATCCTCTTTATCGAGTCGCGCCATTTGCAGCACACGTTCAACCTGCTGTTTCAACCTGAGGTTCTCTTTCTCGATGATGGTAGCGTAGTTCAACAATCGCTCGGGGTGTTGAATGATAGTCGGATTTTTCAACACTTCTGTGGATACGGCAATGGTCGATATCGGTGTCTTGAACTCATGCGTCATGTTGTTAATGAAATCCTTCTGAACTTCCGACAAACGCTTCTGCTTCAGTATCACAAACAAGGTATAGGCAAAGAATACAATTACCAGCAACAATACTACAGAAGAAAACGACCATATACCCATCTGGTTAATGATGTGTGCTTCGCGGTTGGGGAATTGAACACCAAAGTAATAACCATGCGTGGACCATTTCGGAAAGCTGCTGGCTATATTTTTCTGCTTCGATTTGAGAGGAACATAGTTACCATAAGCCATCTTTTCGTTCGTGCAATCATATATACCATACTCAAAATCAGCTACTATATTTCGCTTCTCAAATTCTGTTCGCAGTAAAAACTCCAGCAAGCGCGCATTTACTTCGCTGTTTACCATTACCACAAAGTAGTTGGTAGAAACCTGCTTCACCGGATTGTTGGAAGGCGATGGTGTATTGTTCACTTCGTATATCTCCTGCGCTACATTATACAATGCAGCCGTAACCGTGCGTTCGAACTCTGCTTCCTTTAGATCGAAAGCACGTCTTACCCAATACAACTGGGTAATGGTTATACCGGTAATGCAAAGCGTTGCCAGTATAACAATAAGCCTGATGGTTGAGTTTTTCACAGATTAAAGGTACGAAGATTACAGCGTGGCGCGCACGACTTTAACAGGTCGTTAACAATTATTAGGCATTCGTTAACAAAGAAATCCTGCGTTTACGATGAGTTTTGTGCTGTTCGAACACGACAACGTATTTATTAATCTAAACCAGTTATTAACATGAAAAAAGTAAGCTTAATCATTCTGGGCCTTGTTTGCGTTACCGCCGTAATTGCCCAGACCCTGGCATCTAACGAAAGTCCCGTTAATCCGCTGCGCGCCGCCGCTTTTGCATGGACACAAACAACCTTCGACTTCGGAAAGATTAAAGTAAACGCACCTGTTACCCATGAATTCAAATTTACAAACTCCGGCGATGCTCCATTGGTAATTACATCGGTGCAAGCATCGTGCGGTTGCACAGTAGCAGAATACTCGAAAGATCCAATTCCATCGGGCGCACAAGGATTCGTAAAGGCAACCTATAACGCCGCCAAAGTGGGTGTCTTTGCAAAGACTGTAACCATTAACTCCAATACAGAAGATGGTGTTGTACTGCTTACCATTAAAGGTGAAGTGGTGAATTAAAAAATAACCACCTGATAAAAAAGAGCCCGGGGATTTCCTCGGGCTCTTTTCCATACTATATACTTTATAAAAACTTATTCTACTGTAACTGACTTCGCCAGGTTTCTCGGTTGGTCTACATTACAATCACGCATTACTGCAATGTGATATGAAAGCAATTGTAAGGGTATAACCGACACCATCGGCATAAATGCTTCGTGTACTGCGGGCACTTCAATTACAAATTCAGACATAGCTGGAATCAATTGATCGCCTTCTGTTACCACGGATATCACTCGACCTTTACGCGCCTTTACTTCCTGAATGTTCGACACCACTTTTTCGTAAGAGCTATCACGGGTTGCTATAAATACAACCGGCATCTCTTCATCGATCAAGGCAATTGGCCCATGCTTCATTTCAGCAGCAGGATATCCTTCAGCATGTATGTAGCTGATCTCTTTCAGTTTCAATGCGCCTTCCAGCGCCACCGGGAAATTATAGCCGCGGCCGAGGTATATAAAGTTACGGGCATCTTTGAATGTTGCTGCAATCTCCTGAATCTGATCGTTGAGTTTCAGCGCCTTCTCTACCTTTGCAGGTATAGTTTCCATCTCTACCAGCAGTTCATGAAATTTCTGGTCGGTGATAGTACCCTTCTTTTGTGCTACGGTAAGCGCAATCATATTCAGCACGGTTAATTGTGCTGTAAATGCTTTTGTACTCGCCACGCCAATCTCAGGGCCTGCGTGTGTATACGCACCGGCATGTGTAGCGCGCGCAATTGATGAACCCACTACATTACATACACCGAAGATAATGGCACCTTTTGATTTTGCTAATTCTATTGCTGCAAGCGTATCAGCGGTTTCACCAGACTGCGATATAGCAATCACAACATCGCCTTCACGGATCACCGGATTTCTATATCTGAATTCAGAAGCATATTCTACTTCAACAGGTATACGACAGAACTCTTCAAAGAAATATTCTGCTACAAGGCCAGCGTGCCACGAAGTACCGCATGCTACTATAAGAATGCGATCGGCAGCCACGAGTTTGTTTACATACTCACGCAAGCCTCCAAGAACAAGTCTGCCGGACTGAGAATCCAGACGACCACGGAGACAATCCTTTATAGAGCGTGGTTGTTCAAAAATTTCCTTGATCATGAAATGCTCATAACCACCTTTCTCGATGGCTTCGAGTTCGAGATCCACGGTTTGGATATAGGGCGTTAACGGAAGATTTGCTGTGTTAGTGATGCTAAGCTCTCCATCGCGGATCACAGCGATCTCCTGATCGTTGAGGTATACTACTTCATTGGTATATTCAATAATTGGTGTAGCATCAGATGCCAGAAAGTATTCGTTTTTACCTACACCTACTACTAGTGGACTTCCTTTTCTTGCTGCTACCAGCAGGTTAGGATCTTCCAGCGACATGATCACGATAGCGTACGCACCTACTACTTTTGTGAGCGCCAGGCGTACAGCTTCTTCCAACGAGCAATTCTCATTCTCTTTGATATCTTCAATAAAGTGAATAAAAACTTCTGTGTCGGTTTCACTTTCAAACGTGTGGCCTTTGCGGATGAGTTCTTGCTTCAACGAACTGTAGTTCTCGATAATACCGTTGTGAATGATAGCCAGTTTACCAGATGCTGAATAATGCGGGTGAGCGTTGCAATCATTCGGTTCTCCGTGTGTGGCCCAACGCGTATGTCCTATACCGATATGACTTTTAAGGGTCTTTCCTTTCAGGTGTTCTTCCAGCTCAGAAACCTTTCCTTTTTTCTTGTAAATATTAAGGCCGCCATTCAGCAGCGCAATACCAGCACTATCATAGCCACGGTATTCAAGACGCTTTAAACCTTTAATAATAATTTCGTGAGCCTGCCTGGCCCCTACGTAAGCTACAATACCACACATAAAAAATAGGTTTAATTAATAGTAGGAACAGTATAGTAAACACGAAGTACTATATTATTCTTGTTAAAGGCAACACGGTTCACGGTCTTGCCGATAACATGTCTTCCATAGGTATAAGCAGACGATGCACCTTCATAAGGCACCAAAACAACCTTGGTGAATTTAGGCTCTGCATTGTTTTTTGAAAGCGCTAACAATTGCTGAAAGAACAGTGTTGCTGCGCCTTTATATTTCTTTGTATCAGATGCATAGTTGAGCGTAAAAAATCTTCCGAAATCACTTACAACATTAAGCGTGCTATCAAAAGGTACTGCACCTGAATAGTAGCTCGAAGTACCGCTACGATCATAATTTATATATCCTTTGTAGGCATTTATAGTCGCAACATCACTGGTGTATTCGGTACCATTGGCCTGATAAGAAAGTTTTTTAAAGCGGTTATTATCTTTTACAACTTTTACTACAAGATTGGATGGTGGAATATAACTGCCCGGATCTTCTATACCGTTAATAATAAGTTCTGCTGAATTGATCTCTGCTTTATCCAGTGTTGCCGCAAACTCATTAAATTTTGAAAGATCAAGTTTGGTAACAACACCACTTCCGGCCTGCACATAACGAAGGTCACCGTTAGGTTCAGTTTCCTGATATTTAGTAGTTAGTGACGAAAGTTCTGAGGCTGCACGGTCGGTAGTGATCTGACTGTAGCTGATCAGCGTTCCCACAGTGAATACAAGTGCGAGCGTATCTTTTGTGGTGTGATAGTGCAGCACCATCCGGGTAAAATTATCATTTGGTCTTATGCCGATGATTTTATCGGATTGACCCGGTACAAAAGCAAGTCCTTTAAATTTTTCGGTGAAGTAGTTATAGGTCAAAAAATCTGTCGGGGTAGAAGTCACCGCCAGGTTTAATAAGCGTTCTCCCAGATCATTGCTCAACGGCACGCGCGTAACAATGGTGTCGGGCGTGGCATCGGCGATGTTCAGATTATATTTATCCAGATCAACATTGATAGAACCAGAACCAAGCGGTGAGGCATCGTATGCCGTAGTGCTGTTGCCGAAATAACTTTTCTGAAAGCTATAGGTTGTTGTATACGGCTTTTGCTGACCTCCGGTGTTAGTAGTGCTGGTTACATCATAAGCACTTTTTAGCTGATCGGTCAGTTCGTGCACAAAGAGTTCCTGCTTGGTATTTCCATTCGCACCATACGCGTAGAAATCATGGCGTAGTGTAAGTGAAATAGAATCAAATACCGGAGAGTGGTTTGTTATAGAAGTATCCAGTGCGCTGGCAGGCATGAACTGTGCTATAGCTACAGCTTGTGTATTACCAAAACGCTCATCTGTTACCTTCCCTACCAATAAACGGTTCAGGTCGTTGGATGCATTGTAATTGGATGTACGGATGGAGTCCAGCAGTATTACACTGCTTTCAACCGGTATATCAATGTAAGAAAGATCAAATTTGGATGTTGGATTTTCGTAACCGAGAAGGCTTGTTCCATCTTCGCACGAGAAAAAAAATAGGGCAATTGCAACAATCGCCAATTGCCCTACGCGCTTAGCCAGCAAGTTCATTATAGAAATTGTAATACGATTCAGTGTAATTGTCGTCTTGAATAGTTTCTACTTTCTTTTCTTTGATTTTTTTGAAGAGGCCTTCCAGCTTCTTGGTTTCACCTGCTGCAATAACAGCATCTGAAAACTCAACACCCAGTTTAATGAAACCTTCAAAGTCTGCAGTCTTCAAATTGCCCAGCATGTTGTCTTCAATATCCATCATCTTCACTTTATCGAGAATATCGCCCTTGAATTTGTGAGAGAACGGATTGTTGTAGATTGAAAAAACAGTTTTTGTATTCTTGAACAACGGATCATTTTTGTAAGTAGTCTTCAAATACAGCGGAATGAAGCTTGTAATCCAGTCATTGCAATGCACAATGTCTGGTCCCCATCCTAATTTGCGTACGGTTTCAATTACACCTTTGCAGAAGAAAATTGCACGCTCATCATTGTCTTCGTAGAAGTTGTTTTCCTTATCGTGGAAAACAGATTTGCGATGGAAGTAATCTTCATTGTCGATGAAATATACCTGAAGTTTGGCGTTGGGAATAGACGCTACTTTAATGATCAGCGGCTTCTCCTCATCACCTACGGCAATGTTGATACCTGAAAGCCTCACCACCTCATGTAACCTGTTCTTGCGCTCATTGATGATTCCGAATCGCGGCACCAGAATCCTAATCTCCATTCCCTTCTCCTGCATTGCTTGCGGAAGTTTGCGAACAAAGTCCGCTACGTCTGAAGTTTGCAGAAAGGGATTTATCTCGCTGGCTACATAAAGAATACGGAGTTTTGACATATTATTGATTTTTAAAGTAGAACGGAAAATTGAGCCACAAAAGTACAAATAAATACCCCCATGATCAACTTATTTTCAGTTTTCCCTATATCTTTGCCCCCCTTCGCCAGAGCGGCCTAAAATGGAGATTTTCAAGCAAATAGCCCCATTAAAAGCCTTTATTAACGCCCAGAAGCAACGAGGCCAGTCTATTGGACTGGTACCTACGATGGGGGCACTTCATGCCGGGCATCTTTCCCTTATTGAAGCTTCAAAAAGGCAAAATTCAATAACGGTTTGTTCAATTTTCGTCAACCCAACACAGTTCAACAATCCTGCTGACCTGCTGAAATATCCACGCACCTTTGATAAAGACACTTTATTGCTGGAAAAAGTTGAATGTGATGCTGTTTTTTATCCCGACAGCTCGGAAATGTATCCAGAAACATCACTCATCAAGTTCGATTTCAGTCATCTCGATAAAGTGATGGAAGGTAAATTTCGTCCAGGACATTTTAGCGGTGTTGCTTTGGTGGTATCAAAACTGTTCAACATTGTTGAGCCAGACCACGCCTATTTCGGGCAGAAGGATTGGCAGCAATTTGCTGTGATCCGGCAATTAGTAGAGGAACTTAAATTCAATTTAACCCTGCACAGTCAGCCAACTTCACGGGAGGCAGACGGACTGGCCATGTCGTCACGCAACCTGCGGTTGAATGAAGACCAACGAAAAAATGCCACCGTTTTTTACCAGGCACTTCTGGCTGCTAAAAATGCATTGCATGCAGGTAAAAGCATTACCGAAGCACGAGTGCTTGTAAAGGAAATTGTGGAACAAAAAACTGAAATAAAACTTGAGTACTTTGAAGTTGCCGAAAGCAAAAACTTAAATCTTTTGGAAAACGTTAAGGACTCGGATCAGCCCATTATGTGTATTGCCGGTTTTGTGGGTGAGATACGGCTGATCGATAACATGTTTTTAAATTAATCTGCAAACGCTTGAGAATAGAAGTTTTAAAATCAAAGATTCATCGCGCCAAGATTACACAGGCAGAGCTTCACTACGTAGGAAGCATTACGATCGATGAAGACTTGATGGATGCCGCTAACTTCATTGAAGGTGAGAAGGTGACTGTAGTGAACGTTAACAACGGAGAGCGCCTGGAGACTTATGTTATTAAAGGTGAACGCAGCAGTGGTATGGTTTGTCTCAACGGACCAGCCGCACGCAAAGCGCAAGTAGGAGATATTGTTATCATTATCTCGTATGCTTCGATGAAGTTCGAGAAAGCAAAGAAATTCAAGCCGACAATCATTTTCCCTACTCCGGATAATAAGCTACCTTGAGCTGTTTAATCGTACGCTAACATTAACTACAAGCTCGTGTCTTCACGTCTCAAGGCCTTTATTCAATATGCTATAATTTTTGTCGTTACCATTGCGTTGATCTGGTTCTCACTGCAAGGATTATCCGAAGAAAATAAATGGCAATATCTGAAAGACACATGGCAGTCTGCAAATAAAGCCTGGTTATTGGCCATGGCCGGTATAGCGATGCTAAGTCATGTATTGCGCGCAGCACGGTGGCGCATGCTCATGGTGCCATCGGGCCATCATCCCAGATTATCGCATAGCTTTTATTCGCTCATGGTAGGCTACCTTGTTAACCTCGTTATTCCGCGGGGAGGAGAAGTATCACGTTGCTTTAATTTATACCGCCTTGACAAAACTCCGGTAGATATGTCGTTCGGCACCGTAGTAGTAGAGCGTATTGTAGATATGTTGTGCCTGCTTATACTTATTGCTATATCTTTCGCTGTTGAATCGGAGAAACTTTTTCAATTTATCGAAACACTGCCCATTGGCAAACCTGGTGATAGACTTCCCATCATGCTCCTGCTATATATTGGAGCTGCCTGTATAGTGTTTGCTGTAACTGCATTTTTAATTCTGCGCCGCAATGAAAAGCTGAAAGCTTTTATGACCAAAACGTGGCAAGGCTTCAAGCAAGGGCTCTCGTCTGTATTTAGACTTGAGAACAAAGGCCTCTTCATTGTATATTCTGTTTCCATCTGGTTGCTATACTTCCTCATGAGTTATACTGTTCTTCAGGCATTTCCTTCTACGAATGCGCTGGGCTTTGGAGCAGTGTTGAGTTTATTTGCAATTGGCTCCATTGCGATGGCGGCTCCGCTTCCGGGAGGAACAGGATCATATCACGTATTGGTTCCACAAGGTTTGGTGTTTCTCTATAGTGTTCCTCAATCAGAAGCTGTTGCCTTTACATTTATTTTTCATGGATGGCAAACTGCTATTATGATTGTAGGAGGAGCAATCTCACTGCTGATTTCTTCTTATATCGTGCGAAAAAAAAATTCCTGATTATATATTGATGACCCGTTGCCAGCCATTGTACTGCCACTACAATTTACCATTGATTTTTTCTGCTACTACATGCTCTCCAATCTGTTGTGCCCATAGCTCCCGATTTACTCCATGTGTTTTTATTTCTGTCCTGTAAAAACCGTTCCATTATAAACCGTGAGCGCCATCTTCACTTACCGCAAGGCCAAGCCGCGATATTCCGGCACTTAAAAAAGTTTGTATCTGCCCGTAATATAGGATTAACACTATCGATCTTTAGGAAAGGCAACATCATCCATGATGAATCGCGTTGCACGGTGGAGAATGCTCAACAACAGTTTTTGGTTTACATGCAGCAACGATGATGATTACAGAAGGCAGCCCGCCAACATCTTTAAAAATCTTTTTTCGTTTCATGCAGATATACTTTATATTTCAGCTTATGCCAAGAGGGCATACGCAATTTTTACCTCTTACATTTATAAACGTTTAAGTTACTATTATGAAAACGAAAACGAAAAAGAAACACATTGAAGAAGAGCTTATCAAAGAAGCACTTGAAGAAGAGCATCGTATTCGTAAAGCATTTAAGGATAAGGACTGGGCAGAAATAAAAGGCTCTAACAGCTGGATGATCTTTAAGGTTATGTCTGAGTTTGTGGAAGGACTTGAGAAGCTCGCCAAGATCGGACCTTGTGTTACCATCTTTGGATCGGCACGTGTAAAACCCAATCATCATTATTACAAAGTAGCAGAAGAGATTGCTTTTCAGTTGGTACAACAGGGATATGGCGTGATCACTGGCGGTGGGCCCGGTATTATGGAAGCGGGTAACCGCGGAGCCAATCGCGCCAAAGGTAAATCTGTTGGCTTGAATATCTACCTGCCACACGAACAGAAAGGGAACGCTTACATAGATCCTGACAAACTCATCACGTTTGATTACTTCTTTGTGCGCAAGGTAATGTTTGTAAAATACTCGCAGGGATTTATCGTTATGCCCGGGGGATTCGGAACGCTGGATGAGCTGACGGAAGCACTTACACTGATTCAAACAAAAAAGATTGGGCGTTTTCCGATTGTACTGGTTGGCAAAAAATTCTGGGGAGGTTTACTCGACTGGTGGAAGAAGGTGCTTGTACACGATGGTATGATCAGTGAAGAGGATCAGGATCTTTTTAACCTGGTAGATACTCCGGAAGAAGCTGTGAAAGTAATTGATGAGTTTTACTCAAAATATTTACTGTCGCCCAACTTCTGATCTGCGGAACACGACAGAAATAATTAGCGTTGAATACGAATAACCCCCGCTAAACCAAAGGCTATTCGGATGGAAAAAAAATCCACACATATGTCGCGGAAAGATTCGTTCTTTTCAATAGGAGGTATATCGGGCTCAGACTTTATATCGGTTTGCACGCTTGTAATTCTATTCGGGTATATCATGTACAATCAATCAAGACAACCTTCGGCAGAGGAAACAATCTCTGACGAAGGTGTTATTGAAACGCCGTATGAAGACCTCACTTCTCCCTTACCCGCTATAGCATTTGATCTGCCTAAAAAGATAACATTCGCGGGTGAAGATGTTCCATTAGCAATACCCGATGTTCGCGAGCGACTCGATAAGGAGCTGCAAATAAATTGTTATCTCCATAGCAATACAATCTTTCTGATCAAGCGTGCTCATCGCTGGCTTCCGCAGATGGAAGAGATACTGCGGCGCAATGGCATCCCTGACGATTTTAAATATCTGCCCCTGATTGAAAGTAATTTACTGAACGTTACTTCCTACCGCGATGCTGTAGGATACTGGCAAATACTGGAATCATCGGGCAAAGAGCTTGGTCTTGAAATTACAAAGGAAGTTGACGAACGATTTGATCCCTTAAAAGCAACGGAAGCTGCCTGTAAATATCTAAAGAAGGCATACAGTAAATTTGGAAACTGGTCGCTGGTGGCCGCATCCTATAATCGTGGCATGGGTGGCATGGAACGTGCGCTTGAAGAACAGCGCGTACAGTCGTACTACGATTTATACCTGAACGATGAAACTTCACGCTATGTATTCCGCATTCTGGCAATCAAAGAAATCATTGAGAACCCGGTGAAGTATGGTTTCAAGATAGACGCCCGTCATCTATACCAGGAAGAACCACTCCGATATGTGGAGGTATCTGAAACCGTGCAGGATCTTGTTACATTTTCTCTTGAACAAGGCATCAACTACAAACTATTGAAACGCCACAATCCGTGGCTTCGGGAAGATAAATTGACCGTTAAAAAAGGAAAGCGTTATCGTATCGCGATTCCTTCATAGTTATCAATATCCTATCCACATAACTATATCCGTACCATGCGTCCTTATATACTCTCTGAGATCAACTGGAAAGCTATTCAGGAAATCAAATATCAGCTCGCGGTCCTTCCGTGGGGAGCATGCGAAGCCCACAACTATCACTTGCCTTATGGAACTGATATTATTGAGGCTGAGTCTGTAGCCGCCGAAGCCGCACGCATCGCGTGGGAAAAAGGAACGCGTTTGGTAGTATTACCGGTAATTCCCTTCGGCGTTAACACCGGGCAGTTCGATGTAAAGCTCGATATGAATATGAATCCCTCTACCCAGCTGGCTGTGCTGCGCGATGTACTGGATGTGTTGCATCGGCATGGTATATATAAACTGGCTATATTGAATAGCCACGGAGGCAATGACTTCAGAACGATGATCCGGGAGCTTGGTCTTCAGTTTCCATCCATGTTCTTATGTCAATGTAATTGGTATCAAGCTGTTGATCAAAAAGAATTCTTTGAGAACAAAGATGATCATGCCGGCGAAATGGAAACCAGCGTTATCATGCACCTCACACCGCAACTGGTGTTACCATTAACTGAGGCTGGCGATGGTGCAGCTAAAAAATTCCGCATTGCCGGTATACGTGAAGGTTGGGCATGGGCGGAACGCAAATGGACACAAGTAACAAAAGACACCGGAGTAGGTGATCCAAGAAAAGCATCTGCTGAAAAAGGCGCCCGCTATTTTAAAGCAATAACAGAGAAGATAGGTAACTTCTTTCACGAAATAGCCACCGCTGATAATAACGACATGTATAGTTTATAGTATGTTATTCGTTAAGCGTTAAGCGTTAATCGTTATTTGCCTTTCCGTACAGATAACGGATAACTTAATTAGCGGCCATCTTTGTGTTCCTGTATATTTCTTTACCCTTCTCATTCCACTCGGCCTTGATATAGGGCTTTATTTCTTTATCGAAGGCTTCTTTGGAGTAGGCTACAATCTTCTTGCGCTTTCCATTGGGATAGAACTCCGTCCAGTCGCCAACGCGCTGATCCCAATGATATTCGCCTTGCACCGCTACCGCACCATTGTCGTGAAAGAGGTAATAGTAACCTTCCTTCTCACCAAATTCAATTGGTATCATTTCTTTCATTTTTTTTCGTTCCATCGGATCATAGTATGTCACCAGCGATTCGCGCGGCCATCCGCGATAATATTTTTCTTTATCCGTCAGCACACTGTCGCGGCTATAGGTAAGCCAGCGTCCATGTTTTGTTCCTTTGTAAAAAATACCTTTGGCAAGCACTACTTCGCCTTGTCGTTTCTCATACGGCCCATGCAGTAAAACTCCTTTCGCTGGATCGAATGTGGAAGTCTTGCGAATTTCTTTGCGGGTAAAGTCATACCAGTATATATCGCGCACAAATGTCTGCGGCTTTTCTGCCTTCTTCAGATAGTAGAATGTTTCATACGTTACACGATCACCAAAACCTTTGCGTGTAAATCCCTTCTTGGTCTTTATGCCATAGAATACTTTCTTCTTAACCTTTTTCTTTTTCTGCTCGGCAGGTTCTTCTTCTTTTTTGAAATCAAGTGTAGCTGGAGTATCTATGGAAAATTTCTCGTCTTCCGGCTCAGTCGTTTCCTGCGCAAAACCGGTAGCACAGGTTATTGCCAGTAAGCTGATTAACAGAATATGACGTACCATATTTTTTGGGTATTTAATGGGACAACGAATTTAAGTAAAATTTAGTGTGAAGACCTTGCTGAGTTGAAACTTCCAGCTGTAAAAAAAGGTTCAATCAACATCCTGCCATTAACATGAGTGTTAAACCAAAAAGAATTCTTGCCATCAGCGGCAGCCTTCGTGCCCAATCTTCCACACAGTATATCATTCAGGCTTTCCGGAAATTTGTACCCGATGCATACGAATTTATAGTATACGATGGCCTGGCCTCGCTTCCACACTTTAATGATGCTGAAGCACCAGATACTTCTGTTTTATCATTGCGAAAACTGTTAGCAGAAGCCGATGGGGTTCTTATCTGCACGCCTGAATATGCATTTGGCGTTCCGGGATCTTTGAAGAATGCCTTAGACTGGACCGTGTCTTCAGGAGAACTAGTAAATAAACCTACGGCTCTTATTACAGCTGCTACCAGTGGTGAGCATGCACATGCATCACTTCTGCTTACGCTATCAGCACTCTCGGCAACTATAGCCGATGAAGCCAGATTGCTCATTCCTTATGTTCGCGCCAAGCTCGATAAGCAGGGCCTTGTAAAAGATACGGATACATTGCAAGCCATAGAATCGGTTTGCAAGGCCTTGATAAATTCCATGCAGAACCTTTAAAAAAGCGGTACGTTTGGTACCTTACGCGCTGAAGAATTTTCCTGAGAAGAATTGAATTAGAATACCATGGCCGAAGAACTGATTATAGCAGCATCTACCAACAAGAAAGAACGTTACGATATACTTATTCCGCAGATCGAATTGCTCGTTACAGGAGAACCGGATATCATTGCCAATTTTTCCAACATTGCTGCGGCTTTGAAACAGACTATGAATTTCTTCTGGGTGGGATTCTATATTGTGAAGCATGATCAATTGGTGCTTGGTCCTTTCCAGGGACCTATTGCCTGCACGCGCATCAACTTTGGCAAAGGTGTGTGTGGTACATCGTGGAAAGAAAAGAAAACGATCGTGGTTCCTAACGTTGATGAATTTCCAGGTCATATAGCGTGCAGCTCTGCATCCAAGTCAGAAATCGTGTTGCCGGCATTCAAAAATGGAGAAGTGGCACTGGTGCTCGATGTTGATAGCAATGTGCTGAATGACTTTGACGATACCGACCGCGAAGCCTTGGAAAAAGTAATGCGCATCGTTGAAAAATTATTGTGACACAACAAGATCTCCACGCATTTTATACTTCCCGTAAAACATCTTTTACCGGAAGTCTCGCGTCAATACGCAAGCAGATCAATGTTATCTCCAACACACGGCTGGCCATCGCGCTGCTAATTATCCTGGCAGTATATTTTGGATTGACCCACCATATACTCTTATACGCTGCCGTATTTTTAGTGACCGTATTTATATACCTGATCCGTGTGCACAGCAAACTCTTCGATGAGAAAACACATCTGGAGAATCTGGTAAATCTCAACGATGCCGAAAGTAAAGCGGCTCTTGGTGATTCATCGTTATTTGCAGCAGGCCGCGAATTCATAGATCCGCATCATCCCTATACACACGATCTTGATATTTTTGGGGAGGGCTCTCTCTTTCAGTATATAAACCGATGCAACACGCTGAGTGGAAAACGTAAATTTGCAGATCGTCTTTCAACCTCACTGCCATCGGCATCGCATATTCAAGAGCAACAGGAAGCCATACGCGAGCTTGCATCTCATACGGAGTTCAGGCAACATGTGCAGGCAGCCGGGAAGGAATTGGAAGAACAACCGGCCGATCGCGCACAACTTGAAGCATGGCTAAAGCAGCCTTCATTTCTTTACGGAAAATCTTTTTACAGGTATCTGCTTATTTTATTTCCGATTGTTACCGTGGCATTGGTGATTCTCGCATTTATTTTCCCGACCATGAAAGGATGGGCTATACTCTGCGCACTTGCGCAATGGGCTATACTAGGATTACACGTAAAGAAGATCAATGCTTTTCACGACTATATAAGTCGTAAGAAAAATATACTGCAGCGCTACGCACAATTACTCGGACATCTTCAGCACAATACGTTTCAATCATCCTTGTTGAAAAAGATATCAGCGAATGCACACGAGGCTGATGTAAAAGTAAAATCGCTTGCATCGTTGGTGCGCTCACTCGATGCGCGACTTAACAGCATGACTACATTGGTAGTAAACAGCTTGCTACTTTACGACCTGCAGTGTGTTTACCGGTTAGAGAAATGGAAAGAGCAGCATGCTGATAAACTTCCTGCATGGCTCGATGTTATCACCGAAACAGAAGTACTCTGCAGCTTCGGCACATTTGCTTTCAATCATGCTGATTTTCAATATGCCCGGATTCAGGCTGAGTTGTCCATTGAGATTCAGCAACTCGGTCATCCCTTGTTGCCAGAAGATGAGCGTGTATCCAACGATCTGCTAATCGGCAACAAGCAATCTATACTGATCGTAACGGGTGCCAACATGGCTGGCAAAAGTACATTTCTCAGAACGATAGGAGTAAATCTCGTGCTTGCGTTAAGCGGTGCCCCGGTATGTGCACAACAGTTTTGTTGCCCGGTAATACAATTACGCACCGGTATGCGTACAGCCGACTCATTGAAAGATCATCAGTCGTATTTCTATGCAGAGCTTAACCGCCTTAAAACTATTATGGATGAGCTGCGAAGTGATAAGCCGCTGCTGATACTATTAGATGAAATTCTGAAAGGAACAAACTCAACCGATAAACAGGCTGGCTCTATTGCATTGGTAAAACAACTGCTGCCACATCCGTGTCTGGCATTGATCGCTACACACGACCTTGCGCTTGGCGACCTGGAGCAGGAATATCCGGATCGCGTAAAAAACTATTGCTTCGAAGCTACCATTGAAAACGACCAGCTTTCTTTTGACTATAAACTGAAACCAGGGCTGGCTCAGAAAATGAATGCCACGTTTTTAATGAAGAAGATGGGAATTATACCAAGGTAAGCCAGAGATAATTTCTTTTACTGGCCTTCAA
The DNA here is from genome assembly GCF_036786105.1 of Ohtaekwangia sp. Lineage (NCBI taxonomy): Bacteria > Pseudomonadati > Bacteroidota > Cytophagia > Cytophagales > Fulvivirgaceae > Ohtaekwangia > Ohtaekwangia sp. The sequence continues at coordinate 29,463 of NZ_DAIQRQ010000023.1, read as the reverse complement.
ACTTCAATGCTATACTATAAGACGCTACACCTTGCAATACAACTTCGCGTGTGCCGGTGCCATCCAGGTTACCGCGTGCAATGACAAATGAATCGTTAGCAGCATCCGTTTCTGTCCAGTATATTTTACCTGAACCGCGATCTACTGCAATGCCATCGGCACGGTTTACACCACTGCTATAGTTGAAAAGAAAAGTAGACGAACTGGTACCGATGTTTCCTACCGATATACTTTTCAATCCTTCGTCTGCCCAATAGATTTTAGCATGCTCTTCATCCAGAAATATAGATGACGGATTTCTGAGCACCGCACCGTTCTCGCTATATTTTGAGAAGAGCGAGAAGCGCGAACTTTTACCATCGAGTTTACCGGCCCATATACCGGCAAATCCGCTAAGATCAGAGAAGTATATCCATTCGTTCTTCTTATCCACAGCCAGTCCATACGAATAGTAGATCACAGAATCTACACCATTAAATCGTAGGGATTCTGCAGGTGCCGAACCATCCATGCTGCCTTTCTTGATCTGGCCTGTGCCAGAGTTACCCCAGTATAAAGAGCTTGTAGGCACGTTGATTGCAATGCTGGTGGGTGTTTTTACACTGTCGGCTTCATCATAAAGTACCTCCACCGAGCCGGTGCCGTCTACATTGAAGCGAACAATGCGGTTCCTCATTTCTTCGGCTGCGTAGATCTTGCCACCTATAAAATCGATCGCTATGCTGGCGATTGTATCAACACCCTTTGATTCATCGGCTACGGTCGTAAACGAACCGGGTATATTTACATCCATTACACCGATCTTTTTACCAGTATAATCAGCAAAGTAAAGATGCGTTGCTTTTGGAAATACTACAGGCTTCGGAAGACCATCGCCACAAGATGACAGAAAAACCAACGATGCTATAAGAACGACCAGAGAGGGAATATACTTCATGAATGTAGAGGCTATAAATGGTATTGTTATTATACAGGGATTTTACAGAGTTCCGACAATGCCTTTACAGCAAAGTCAATTTCTTCGGGCTTATTGTACTTGCTAAAGGAGAAGCGCACAGCGCCTCGTTTTGACTCCGGATAAAGCGCACCCAATACGTGCGAACCTTGTGTGGCTCCGCTGGAACAGGCACTACCTCCCGAAGCGGATATACCTTGAAGGTCGAGGTTGAAGAGCATCATTTCATTCTCTTCCGATTCGGGCAGGCAAACATTGAGTACAGTATATAAACTACGATCGATGTTACCCGAATCACCATGGAAGCTTACACCAGGTATTTGGGCTTTCAGTTGCTCGATCATACGCGATTTCAATCCTTTGATATAGTGGATGTGTTCATCCATATCACGATAGGCAATCTCCAATGCTTTTGCCAACCCGATGATGCCGTATACATTTTCTGTTCCGCCACGCATATTGCGCTCCTGTGCACCTCCGTGTACAAACGGCTGTATCTTCTTATCCTTGCGGATGAACATAAAACCTATGCCCTTGGGGCCATGAAATTTATGTGCCGCAGCTGTGATGCCATGTACTTTTGTTTTAGTAAGGTCATGTTTGTAATGACCCATGGTTTGTACGGTATCAGAATGAAAATATGCTTTATAGTGATCGCAGAGTTCTGCTACACGATCGAGGTCCAGCAGATTTCCCACTTCATTGTTGGCATGCATGAGCGACACCATGGCCGAAGGATTTTCTGTTAGCAGTTGTTCCAGATGCGCTATGTCTACATGGCCTTTTTCATCCAGCTTTACCATGTGTAATTTGAAGTCGCCCTGCCTGGCCAGCATGTGCAACGTATGCTCTACCGCATGATGCTCAATGGGTGAAGAAATCACATGCTTTATGCCGTATGTGTGGATGCTGCTCGTCAAAATGGCATTGTCGGCTTCTGTACCGCCTGAAGTAAAGATGATTTCACCGGGCGTACAGTTTAATAGTTCGGCAATTTTTTTTCTGGCCGATTCAATAGCTGCCCGTACCTTTCTTCCGTGCCCGTGGGTAGATGACGGATTACCGAAATCCTCCAGCATAAAGGGCTTCATCGCCTCAAACACCTCCGGATCAAGCGGAGTAGTGGCAGCATTGTCCAAATAAATGCGCATAAATCAGTTAATGAGTTTGGGCACAAAGTTAAGAGGTTCGGGCCTAACCTCTTACAGGTGCCGGTACATTAGGCCAGAGTTTTTTCGCTGATGATCTCCTTGATGTCGGATATGATCTTTTTGGCGAGATTCTCTGCTTTAACTTCCATGTCCGACTCGGCATAAATGCGGATAATGGGCTCTGTATTCGATTTCCGCAGATGTACCCATTCTTTGTCGAATTCTATTTTCACGCCATCAATCGTGTTAACAGGTTGCTTTTTATACTTTGTTTTCACTGCCTCCAGCACTTTGTCTACATCGATATCCGGTGTTAATTCTATTTTATTCTTGGAAATAATATAGTTCGGATACGTAGATCTCAATCGCGATACGGTCATCTCTGTTTTCGCAAGGTGTGTTAAGAAAAGAGCAATGCCCACGAGTGCATCACGACCGTAGTGCAGCTCCGGAAATATTACCCCTCCGTTGCCTTCGCCACCAATTACTGCGTTCGTGTCCTTCATCATGGTTACCACATTCACCTCACCAACCGCAGCAGCTGCATATTCACCGCCTGCTTTTTCGGTTACATCTCTTAGTGCACGCGTAGATGAAAGATTTGAAACAGTATTGCCTTTTTTCTTTTTACCTGCATTCAATACATAATCAGCAACCGCTACCAAGGTATATTCTTCACCGAAAGGAGTACCATCTTCACACACGAAAGCAAGTCTGTCAACATCCGGATCTACTACAATACCGAGATCATATTTCCCCTTCTTGATCTCTCGGCTTATATCGGTGAGATGCTCCGGCAGTGGTTCCGGATTATGGGGAAAATGTCCTGTTGGCTCGCAATACAATTCCTTTACTGATACACCCATTGCTTTAAGAAGCATGGGCACTGCTATACCACCGGTTGAGTTTACAGCATCCACCACCACTTTAAAGCCTTTGCTTTGTACGGCAGCAACATCTACCAGGGGAAGTTTCAAAATCTGATCGATGTGTATCTGCAGATAATTATCTTTCTTTTCATACTTGCCCAGTTTTGTTACCGGCGCAAATTCAAAATCTTCGTTCTCTGCAATCTTTAAAACTTCTTCACCGTCTTTGCCTGAAATAAACTCACCTTTCTCATTCAAAAGTTTAAGTGCATTCCATTGAATGGGGTTATGGCTTGCGGTGAGTATAATCCCTCCCGCTGCCTTTTCTGCAGGCACAGCAATTTCTACTGTTGGTGTCGTGGAAAGACCAAGATCAACTACATCAATACCCAAACCTTGCAATGTAGAAGTTACCAATGTGCTCACCATCTCGCCAGAGAGACGGGCATCGCGACCGATTACAACTTTTGTAGTACCTTTTTTCTTTTTGAGTAACGTGCCAAAAGCAGCGGCAAATTTTACAACGTCAACAGGCGTGAGGTTATCACCCGTTTTGCCTCCTATAGTACCTCGTATACCAGAAATCGATTTAATTAAAGTCACTTGATTGTACGTTTAGCGAGGGGCAAAAATAAGAAGAAATCTGTTGAGGTACGAGACCGTATTTATGAAGTATGATTTTGATTCCTGATTTTAGATTGTAGATTACTGCACGTTACTTTTGTTAATCAATTGAGTGTGAATTATGAAAAAAGTTTTGTCTGCACCGGACCCGACACGTGAAGAAAAATTAAAAGCTTTCGATCGCTTGCTCACCATCATGAATGAGTTGCGCGAAAATTGTCCGTGGGATAAAAAACAGACCTTGGAAAGTCTTCGACACCTCACTATTGAAGAGACGTATGAGCTCTCGGATTCCATTCTGGAAGGTGACCTGAAAGAGGTGAAGAAAGAATTAGGCGATATCCTGCTGCACATGGTATTCTATTCGCGCATAGCATCGGAACAAGGAGCGTTCGATGTGGCCGATGTATTGAATAGCATTTGTGATAAATTAATAGAGCGTCATCCACATATTTACAGCGATGTTGTTGCCAACGATGAAGAGACTGTAAAAGCCAACTGGGAGAAAATAAAATTAAAGACCGGCAATAAGTCTGTGCTGGAAGGTGTACCGAAATCACTGCCGGCATTGGTAAAAGCCATACGCATACAAGATAAAGCACGCGGCGTTGGCTTCGACTGGGAAAAGAAAGAACAAGTGTGGCAGAAAGTTGAAGAGGAGATGCAGGAATTTAAAAATGAATTCAATGCAGAGTCGAACGAAGCAATCAATAAAGAAAAAGCGATGGCAGAGTTTGGCGATCTTCTTTTTTCACTGGTAAACTATGCGCGCTTCATCAACATCGATCCCGAGGAGGCTTTGGAACGAACCAACAAAAAATTCATCAAGCGCTTTCAATACCTCGAATCAGAATCTGCCAAAGATGGTAAAGTAATGGGTGAAATGACACTCGCAGAGATGGATGTATATTGGGAGAAAGCGAAGAAATTGTGAACCGTTATCAGTTAATTTGTTAAACGTTAATAGTTGGTTGGTGTGGGATATGGCAACTAAATTTAGCACAGGTTTACAGAGAAAAAATTTCCCGCAGATCGCACAGATAAACGCAGATTAATATAGAAGAATATCTTTGTATAATTAGATTTTGCTTTTCCTGCTAAACGGATAACAATTAACTGCTAACGGTTTTAACGGTTCAGGCTCCAGCGCATCATAGGCCCGCTGGTCATGCTGGTAACAAGCGCCATGATCACCAACGACACAAAGACTTTTTCGTTGATCAATCCATTCTCGAGTGCTACCAGGCCCAAAATAATTTCCATAGCACCACGTGCACTCAGGCCGAAGCCTGCCGCCAGCGATTCTTTCCAGCTAAAGCCACCGAGCCGCGTACCGATACCGGCACCTAAAATCTTACCGACAAATGCTATGAAAATGATGCTTGTAGTTAACAACAGATCGAAGTTGGTAAAAAAGTTTACACGCAACCCGATAGACACAAAGAACAGTGGCGCAAATATGTTGTTGATAAACTGATGCACAATCTCTTTGGCTCGCTCTGAAAAATGCTCAGAATCACCCAGAGCAACGCCCATTATAAATGCTCCGAAAATAGCATGTATACCTATATATTCCGTAAACGCTGCTGCAAAAAAGCAAAGCGCCAATGATAACGACAGTACACCGCCCGGCCATGCCAGCTTTCTGTTTACCCAGGGGAGCACACGGTTGAGAAGTCCGCGGCCAATCGTTAACATCGATGCGGCAAATACCAACGTTAACACAATGGTGTTTCCAATAGGCATCTCACTACCTTTGCCGATCATACCCAGTATAACTGAGAACACCATCCAGCCGATCACATCGTCTACCATGGCAGAGGCCACTACGAGAAGTCCCATGCGCGACCGGAACATATTCAGGTCCATTAATATCCGAACTATAACAGGCAATGCAGATATAGCCATGGCGGTGCCCATAAAAAGTGCAAAGGTTAAATGCGCATGTGTATCGGCTATACCAAAAAACTCAGGGAACAGATATGGAAACACAAACCCTACCATGAACGGAATAACCAACCCGAACAAACTGGTTGCTATAGCCTGCGCGCCCTGCTGCCATACTATATGTAGATCTACTTCCAATCCTGCAATGAACAGCAACATCACTACCGCTACCTGCACCATTCCGGAGAGCACCGTGCCGGCTCCGCTCGGCACCGGGAATAAAGCATGAAACCATTCCGGTTGTATCATTCCCAGCACGGTAGGACCTAACAATATACCTGCTATAATTTCTCCTATCACAGCAGGTTGTTTAAATTTTCGGGCAAGCTCGGCAAACAGGCGCCCAGCCACGAGCATCATGCCTAACTGCATTAGCAGGTGCACGACATCAGCATGACCCAACCTAACCATGTTTTACCTCCTTCTTCATCGGTTCATGTTTATGCGGATGTACTACTAATAAATTGCAGGGCAAATCGGCAAATATATACTCAAGGTCATGCGGAAATACGCGATCGAACAAAGAGAACCTCCTCGGAAATGCACCTACCACCAGAAGATCGGCATGCTTGCGTTGGGCAAATTTTGCCAGTTCGAAACCGGATTTACCAGCAAGCATTTTAATATTTACTTTCAATCCTTCATGTGGAATGCAGCCCAGTATTTTTTCTACATTATCGATTTCATCTTTTACCAGGTTCTGTCGCAGAGTCTCGTATTCATCTTCTGAATGATGATCGGAAGCCGACATGGTAAGTCCATACATTTTTATTTCGCGCACAATGTGAAGCCAGGAGGCTTTGTCTTTAAGTCCGATGGTACATGCCGTGCGCACAGCATCTTCCACAAACGGGCTATCTTCGGCATTAACGACTATATCTTTAAAAGGACGTGGTGTGGTTAACGGATCGGTCAGCATTAATACTGAGCAGTCTGCCTTGCGCAAAATTTTTCGTGCTACGGTGCCGAGATAATATTGTACCAGGTTTTCTTTCTTGAGTGCTCCCGCTACCAGCAAGTCAACATTCTCACGTTTACATACCGCCAGTACACGTTCACTGGGTTTGCCATTTTCCCAGAGCACTTGCACATCTCTTCCGAGGTATAGATCAACACCCTTCAGAAGCTCATTCAACAACATGTTTTCTTTTTCGCCATAATCGCCAACGTGTATCAACAGGAGATTTGCATCCCACATTCTTTTCAGGCGCGCAGCTTCTGCCAGCAGGGCCGGGGTACGCGGCGAGAACGCCAGTGCGAGTGCTATTTTGCGAAACTGCATCATAAAGCGGTAAGATAACTGATTTTAACAAAGTCGTTGCAACACAAGGCCGCTCCTTTATAATTGCGAGACATACAGAGGCTATACCTTACTCCACAACAATTACTAAGTATATTTGGAATATCGCTTCAGATATTGATCAAGTTATTCTTTTACAATAACATATTTTATAAAAGTTACCAAAAGCAAGAGTATTCACATTCCCTGCTTTTTTAAATCGTTTCAAAATATGAAAAAACTTGCATGAATAATTGACCAGTCATTATCCAACAGTCTGGGTGATATAAATCGCTTTACTTTTGCATACGCTATTATTACTAGCAGGGCGAATGGCGCTGAAGAAAAAAATACGGGATTTGATCATTGGCGAAGAAAAGCACATTGAGTCGTGGGGCGAATACAAACAAGTGATGCTCTCCGGACAATTTGCATTACTAGGCATAGTGCTTTGCACCCTGTACCTGCTGATCGATATCTTTTCAGGTATCTATGTTTCCACACCTATTCTCTTCTGCACTATATTCTTTTTATCGCTTTCTATTTTTATTCACCGCCAGGGCGATCACTGCCTCGCCAATTATTTTCTGCTACCTACCATTAATATAGCAGTCTACTTATTTGCTTCGAGCGAGTCGCCTCACAATGGAACATTCATATTTTTTGTTGTTAATTCAGTGGCAGCATTTGCCGTATTCAATTATAAGCAACGGCTCATGTCTATTCTGTTCACTGTATTTACATATTTGCTTTTTGCGCTGGCGTACTTTGTAGATTTCAGTTTGTTGCCCAAACGCATCTATACAGAAGAGGTAATGCTCTTCAATCTCATTCTGAATTTTACCGTGGCACTTCCTGCTGTTACCATGTGCGTTTACTTGCTCATCAGCCTTAATCATTACAACGCCATTCAGTTGGTGCAAAGCAATGAAATGCTCACTAAGACAAACAAGGAACTTGATCGCTTTGTATATAGTACTTCGCACGATCTGCGCGCTCCGCTTACGTCTATCATGGGACTTTTAAATATTGCTGAGCGCACACAAAGTCCACAGGAGGTAAAGCATTATATGAGCATGATGAAAGATCGGATTCACTCGCTGGATAACTTCATCAAAGACATTACAGATTACTCCCGTAACAACCGCCTCGACATCACCCGCGAGAAAGTAAACCTCCACGACCTTGTTACCGAAATATGGGAAGGTTTAAAGTATGCACCGGAAGCAGAGCGAATCAATTTCCATGTAGAGATACCGGAAGGTACCATTGTGGAATCTGACAAGAACAGGCTTCGCATTATCATCGGCAACCTCTTATCAAACGCTATACGTTATCATGATCTGCGCAAAGAAGAAAGGTATATCCGCCTTCGCCATCAAATGAATGGACGCGTATTTTATCTGAAAGTGGAAGACAATGGACAAGGTATAGCTCCGGAGTATCAGGGCAAGATCTATGAGATGTTCTATCGCGGAAATGAAAAGTCAAAGGGCTCTGGCCTCGGGTTATATATTGTAAAGGAAACACTCATGAAGCTTTCCGGGTCTATCCACCTGGAATCGTCTCCCGGTATTGGCTCTACTTTTACTGTAAAGCTTCCCAAACGCCTCGTGTAAGTCCGGCCTGCTTCCTAACGGCCGGAAGGATAATATCATCTTCACTTCAAAAAACAAGGCCCAGTCAACTGCAGACTGTGGACTAATATTATCTTTGCCGACTATGGCAACACAAGAAGACAACCTGTTTAAAAATGTGATTGCCCATGCCAAGGAGTATGGGTTTATTTTTCCTTCCAGTGAAATTTATGACGGTCTCAGTGCAGTATATGACTATGGGCAAAACGGGGCCGAGCTAAAAAATAACCTGAAAGAATACTGGTGGAAGTTCATGACCTTGCTGCATGATAATATTGTAGGGATCGATGCCGCTATCTTTATGCACCCTACCACCTGGAAAGCTTCCGGCCACGTAGATGCTTTTAACGATCCGATGATCGATAACAAAGATTCCAAAAAGCGTTACCGTGCCGATGTACTAATCGAAGATGCCATCGCCAAGATGGAAGACAAGATCGACAAGGAAGTGGAGAAAGCAGCCAAGCGTTTTGGCGATGCTTTTAACCGCGAAACTTTTGTTACTACCAACGCTCGCGTACTGGAGTATCAGAAGAAGATCGATGAAACCAATGCACGCATGAAAGATGCGATGGGCAGTGGCGACATGGCTGCCATGAAGCAACTGATCATCGATCTGGATATAGCCGACCCTGTATCTGGCACGAAGAACTGGACGGATGTGCGCCAGTTCAACCTGATGTTCTCTACTGAAATTGGTTCCCTGGCAGACGAAGCCAACAAGATATACCTGCGCCCTGAAACCGCTCAGGGTATATTTGTAAACTTCCTGAACGTGCAGAAGACCGGCCGTATGAAGATTCCATTCGGTATAGCACAGATCGGTAAAGCTTTCCGTAACGAGATCGTAGCACGCCAGTTCATTTTCCGCATGCGCGAATTTGAGCAGATGGAAATGCAGTTCTTCGTAAAACCTGGTGAAGAAATGAAGTGGTACGAATACTGGAAAGCCAAACGCATGAAGTGGCACCAAACCCTCGGACTTGGTGCTGATAATTATCGTTACCACGATCACCTGAACCTGGCACACTACGCCAACGCTGCATGTGACATTCAGTTTAACTTCCCGATGGGTTTTAAAGAACTGGAAGGTATACACTCTCGCACTGACTTCGACCTGAAAGCCCATGAGAAATACTCTGGCAAGAAGCTTCAGTATTTTGATTCAGAAGATAATCAATCCTATATACCGTATGTTGTGGAAACATCGGTGGGACTGGATCGTCTCTTCCTTTCGGTGTTGTCTAAATCTTATTTTGAAGAAAAGCTTGAGGATGGCAGTGAACGGGTTGTGTTGAAAATACCGGCACCATTGGCTCCGCATAAAGTAGCTATACTTCCATTGGTGAAGAAAGATGGCCTGGCCGAAAAAGCAGAGGCAATTATGAATGATTTAAAGTACGATTTGCGTTGCTTCTATGAAGAAAAAGATGCGATCGGCAGACGCTACAGAAGACAGGACGCAATTGGTACACCGTATTGCATCACAGTTGATCACCAGACGATGGAGGATGATACCGTTACAATTCGCGATCGCGACACCATGAAGCAGGAGCGTGTAAAGATCACTGATGTAAAGACCAAGTTGATCGACACGTGCTCTATCAACAACCTGTTGCGTAAAATTTAATTTATCCAAACTCATTAACGATATATTTCAAGACAGCCACCTTACTCCAGGGTGGCTGTTATTATATAATAATTGTTTCCCACAGTTAAGCACAGATGCGTGCACACCCGATCACGCTCCCATTCTTCCAGCAGCTAACAGCCGGGAGCCAGTAGCCAAATATTCACACAAAAACTATACTATACCTAATCTAACCATGAATCCTATCCTGAACAAAAATCTCTTTTTTGTAAAAGAGCATGTAGGCATGTTCAAAGCCTCAAACAGCTTCGACATCTATGATCCGGAAACACAACAAATTATACTCAACTGTCGCGAAGAGAACCTGGGCTTTTTCACCAAGCTCTTCCGTTTTTCGGATTATAAACGGATGACTCCGTTCGACATCGAAATAAAAACTCCGCTCGGAGAAAAGATCGTCAGAGTAAGACGTGGCGTATCCTTTTTCCTTTCTACTGTAGAAGTGTTGGATGAAAAAGACCAGGTGATCGGAATGTTTAAACAAAAATTCTTTTCCATTGGTGGCAAGTTCGAAGTGCTGGATGCCAGTGAGCGCCCGCTTTGTATGCTAAAAGGAAAATGGACAAGCTGGGATTTCAAATTCATATCTGCCGACAACAAAGAATTTGCTTCCGTTACTAAAAAATGGTCGGGCCTCGGCAAAGAACTCTTTACGTCTGCCGACAACTATATTTTGCAGATCAGTCCCGAAGTGCCGCAAGATCATCCGCTACGTCAGTTAATACTGGCGGCTGTTATGTGCATCGACTTCGTATTAAAAGAGTAAAGCCAGGTCACCCGCCCTGCAGCCGGGCAGGTAAGTGCTTTTAAATTTTATATCTTGCGCGATGAACCTTCTGATATAGCGGAAGGTCATCGCTTTTTTTATTTCCATGAACTGGCAATCTCTTCTCTCTTCCCAACGGGCAGGATCGAAACCTACTTCTTCTGAGGCTTCGCGCAGCGCTTTCGAACAGGATTACGATCGTATTATTTTCTCACATCCGTTTCGCAGGCTGCAGGATAAAACACAGGTACATCCTTTGCCGGAACATGACTTTGTGCACACGCGCCTTACACACTCGCTCGAAGTATCGAGTGTGGGCCGATCGCTCGGCAGAAAAGCCGGTGATGTGATTGTACAGCGGCATCCTCCCTTAAAAGATAAATTTTCACTTTTTGATTTCGGTGCCATTGTAGCCGCTGCTTCGCTGGCGCACGATCTGGGCAATCCTCCATTCGGTCATGCCGGTGAAGATGCGTTGTCTGATTTCTTTCTCGAGCATGCTTATGGTAAATCTTTTCAGAATAAAGTAACCGAAGCAGAATGGAACGACCTGTTGAAATTTGAAGGTAATGCACAGGGCTTTCGCATCATCAACAGCAATCAGTATGGATTAAAGTTGACACTGTCTACTCTGGGTGCTTTTACGAAGTATCCATGTGCAGCATTTTTTCCGGAAAGAGATAAATCGAAAAAGAGCCAGAAGAAATTTGGTTTCTTTCAATCTGAAAAAGAAATATTCTCCACCACTGCAGCACAACTTGAGCTCACACCTGCGGGAGAAGATGTATGGCTTCGCCACCCGCTCACGTTCCTGGTAGAAGCTGCCGATGATATCTGCTATAGCATCATAGACCTGGAAGACGGCTGCCGCATGGGGCTGGTAAGCTATAACGACACGGTAGAGTTACTGGCCAATATTCTGCAGGAGAATTTTAAGCGAGAGAAACTGGACCGTATTGGCGGGCAGAATGAACGAATCGGTGTGCTCCGTGCCATGACCATCAATAAACTGGTAGAAGAATGCACCGAAGTATTCCTCGCGTATGAGAAACACATCCTCGATGGTTCATTCGATAAGGCATTGGCGGATCACTGCAAATCGAAAGATGCGCTCGAAAAGATAAGCGAGATATCGGTTGATAAAATTTACAGGGCCCGTCATGTAGTAGAGATCGAGGCCTCGGGCCATGAAGTTTTGCCGGGCCTGCTGCAGGAGTTTGTCACAGCCGGTGAGCATATCATGCGCAAGTCACCTTCACGCAAGTATAAGAATCTGGCGCTGCTGCTTCCGGTGGAGATGAGAACCGAGATTGAACAAGGTGTAAGCACCTATGAGATGTTGCGCATTGTATTGGATTTTGTTTCCGGGTTAACGGATCGCCATGCGCTTTCGCTATACCGAAGAATTAAAGGTATAGCGCTATAAATGTGTAAAGACTGCAGATAAAAAATTGTTCCGGCACTCGTATTGTACCGGAACAATTTCGAAAGGAAATTAACTTTTACTGGCCTTCTTCATTTTCTTGTCAGCACGTTTTTCTTTCAACGTCTTGGCAGGCTTCTTTTTAGTTTCCTTCCTTGCATCTTGTGATTTTGCCATAGCTAAAGATTTTTTGTGTATTCAAAAATAATAAACGCTGCGGGCTTTATCCATCAATCAGCCCTGAACTTTTAATGCAACGAAAATACAAGCCTATACATACGAAGCGATTACAGGTACCGTTTGTGTTAACCGGATCGCCACCAATCCTACCCCTGAGCTGCTGATTTTTTTGTTAACCTCGGAAAAAGCCAAAATTGATTAGCTTTGGCCTTTCTGAACTTGATACATCCCATTGATTATGTGGAATAGAGTTGCTCAATTTATTATTCGCTTCAGGCTGCCCTTAATTATTCTTATCGGACTCATTACTGTGGTGATGGGATATTTTGCATCGAGGGTTCAAATGAGTTATGAATTTGCCCGCACAGTGCCTCCTCACGATCCGGATATGATTCTCCTCAACAAGTTCAAGGCGCAGTTCGGAGAAGACGGCAACCTTATCGCCGTGGGCGTAAAAGACAGCGCGGTATACAAGCTCGACAATTTCAAAGCTTTCACGCAACTAACCCGTGACTTAAAAAGCATAGAGGGTGTAAATGAAGTCGTATCTCTTCCGGTAATCAAGATGATCCTGAAAGATACAGCTCAATCCAGGTTCTATCTCCAGTCAATATTTTCGGATACCGTGCAGCACCAAAAAACACTGGATAGTTTGCTTGCTCTCGCCTACAACCAGAAAGTATACATGGGCCACATTGTAAATCCGAACAATGGTGCTACCATGATGCTGGTATCGGTAAAGAAAGAGTATATGAATTCTTCCAAGCGCGAAGCCCTTGCACAATCGCTGCTGGATGCAGGCAAAAAATTTGAAGAGAAAACAAAGATACAACTTCACTATGCGGGGCTTCCTTTTATCCGTACGCTGGTGGCCAACCAGGTGCGCAAGGAGATGCAGTTGTTCCTCTATGCATCGGCACTTGTTACTGGGATTATCATGTTCCTGTTCTTCCGATCGTTCCGTGCTGTGATCTTTTCCATGATCATCATTGCTATTGTAGTGGTGTGGACACTCGGAACATTAACCATCTTCGGCTATAAAATTACGCTGCTCAGCGGTCTTATACCACCGGTAATTGTTACCATTGGTATTACCAACGCCATATACCTGCTCAACAAATATCACCTGGAGTTTGCCAAAACAAAAGATAAAATGAAGGCCATCTCCATTGTGGTGCAGAAAATGGGGCTTGCTACTTTCCTTACCAACCTCACAGTAGCGATTGGCTTCCTCACACTGCTTTCAACGGATATCATTATCCTCCGCGAGTTTGGTGTTGTGGCCGGTATAAACATTATGGTGTTATTTCTGGTGAGCCTCGTGATGATACCCAGTATATTTTCGTGGCTGCCAACGCCCTCTGAAAAACATTTGCGTCACCTCAACTTCAGGATCATGGGTGGCTTCCTCAAACTGATCGACCTGGCAGTGCATCGATACCGTGCACTTATCTACATAGCTTCTATGGGTATAGCTATACTCTCCGTGTACGGCATTATGCAGTTGCATTCCGTATCATATATGGTGGATGATATACCGGAAGAAAGCCAGATTAAAAAAGATCTTCATTTCTTCGAGCAGAACTTTAGCGGTATTATGCCGCTGGAAATTGTTGTCGAGTTCAAAACCAAAAAGAGAAGACCGGTGCTCGATGTAAAGAACATGGAGAGAGTGGAAGAGCTCGAAAACTTCCTCGACTCCCTTCCTGAAGTATCGAGGCCTATCTCCATACTGAGCCTTATTAAGGCATCGAAACAGGCGTTTTACAATAACAACCCTGCGCGATATTCGCTGCCTACCAAAAGTGAAGGCGCTTTTATACTTCGCTATATGAAAGGCCAGAACGATAACAGTGGTTTATTCAAATCTTTTGTTGATTCAACTTTTACCAAGATGCGCATATCCAGCCAGATTGCAGATATAGGTTCCGTAAAGCTGGACTCACTGGTGCACACGGTAATTGAACCCAGAATGAAATCAATATTTGTTTCTACCGAAAAAGATTCGGTGAAGACAGCCGTTACCGGTTCTACCAAGATCTTCATTAAGGGTAATAAATTTTTGATCGCCAACCTGCAGGAAAGTTTACTGCTGGCATTCCTCCTCATTACACTTTCTATGGCTATACTCTTTGCCAATGTGCGTATGATCATCATATCGCTTATTCCTAACCTGTTGGCGCTCATGATCACCGCGGGGTTGATGGGATACTTCGATATACCACTCAAGGCAAGCACGGCTCTGATTTTCAGTATTACCTTTGGTATTTCGGTAGATAATTCCATTCGCTTCCTGGCCAAGTATCGCCAGGAAATATTGGCGAACAACTTCTTTATTCCGGTGGCTGTAAGCGATGCGATCATGGAAACAGGCAAGAGCATTATTTATACTTCCATCGTGCTCTTTGCAGGCTTCATTATCTTTACCTTCTCTTCTTTTGGTGGAACAATAGCGCTGGGATTGCTTACTTCGGTAACGCTGATCATTTCCATGTTCACCAACCTGATTCTACTGCCTGCCCTGATCATGACTTTCGATCGCCCAAAGAAGCGCAAGGACGATCACCAGTTGATCGATGAGTTCGATCACACATTTTATGGTGAGTCAGAAGACGAAGAGATCGACCTGGACAAGATTAAAATTCACAACCGGCACTCTGCAGCAGAATAAAATCGATGCCTCTTAAGCCCAAGGCCTTGAATAATACGGGGCGGGCTTAAAATCATACTTCTTACTTCGTAATTCGTAATTATCTTTGCGCTCTTATCGAAATACAGACGCTATTTTTTTAGGCAATGGCAGGAAATTACAAAGAGTTTAAAGAGTTAAGTTTTGCCCGCATCGCAGATGAAATCCTTGATTTCTGGAAGCGAGAGCAGGTTTTTAAAAAATCTGTGACCCTTCGCGAAGGTTCTCCGTCCTTCACGTTCTACGAAGGGCCGCCATCGGCCAATGGCACACCGGGCATTCACCACGTAATGGCCCGCACTGTAAAAGATATCTTCTGCCGTTACAAAACGCTGCAGGGTTTCCAGGTAAAACGCAAAGGAGGCTGGGATACACACGGACTTCCGGTGGAGCTGCAGGTTGAAAAACAACTCGGTATTACCAAAGATGATATCGGCAAAAAGATATCCATCGAAGATTATAACAAGAAGTGCCGCGAAACGGTAATGATGTATAAAGATCAGTGGGACGACCTGACTACCAGGATGGGTTATTGGGTTGATCTCGAGCATCCGTACATTACTTACGAGAAGGAATATATCGAATCGCTCTGGTGGTTGCTCAAGCAATTCTATAACAAGAAGCTGTTGTATAAAGGTTACACCATTCAACCCTATTCACCCGCTGCGGGTACCGGCCTCAGCTCGCACGAACTTAACCTGCCGGGTTGTTATAAAGATGTGAAGGATACTTCCATTGTAGCGCAGTTTAAAGTAACGAAGGACTCGAAGTCAGAATTTCTATTCAATAAGCCTGCCGGCGATGTATTTATACTCGCCTGGACTACCACACCGTGGACGCTTCCTTCAAACACATCGCTGGTAGTGGGAGAGAAAATTACCTATGTGCAGGTAAATACATTTAACCAGTACACACATAAGGCTGTAAGTGTTGTGCTCGCAAAGGATTTGCTCGGCAAATATTTCAGCGAAAAGAACAAGGACCTCAAACTGGAAGACTACAAGCCTGGCGATAAAGCTATACCGTATAGCATTGTGCAGGAATTTAGCGGCAGGCAACTGCTGGGTGTAGCATACGAACAACTGATGCCCTACCTGCAGCCGCTCTACGACGCAGAGAAAGCATTCAAAGTAATTGCCGGTGATTTCGTAACCACAGAAGATGGTACGGGTATCGTGCACAGCTCACCAACCTTTGGCGCAGACGACTTCCGTGTTGCCAGGCAAAATGGAGTTCCTCCTGTTACACTGAAAGATGAAGCTGGCAACGAAGTACCTACAGTAGATAGAAAAGGAAAATTCGTTACCGCGATCGGGCAAAAACTGCAGGAAGGCGTGGCGAAATTCAGCATCAAAACGCACAAGCCTTTAGGTGGCGATGATTTCTATGTAAAGAATTATACGAATGAAGATGAGAGCAACCCGGATTACAAGAACACCGATGTAATCATCTCGATTATTCTGAAAGAAGAAAATAGAGCTTTCAAAGTAGAGAAGTACGAGCACACGTATCCACACTGCTGGCGTACAGATAAGCCCGTGCTATACTATCCGCTGGATTCATGGTTTATCAGAACCACGGCGTTGAAAGATAAAATGGTGGAGCTCAACAAGACCATCAACTGGAAACCGGAGTC
>NZ_DAIQRQ010000023.1:0-12556 GCF_036786105.1 Ohtaekwangia sp. | reverse complement strand
ATCGATGTGTGGTTCGACTCCGGAGCGATGCCGTATGCACAATGGCATTATCCATTTGAGAATAAAGAAGTATTCGAAAAGAATTACCCGGCAGATTTCATTGCAGAAGGCGTAGACCAGACACGCGGATGGTTCTTTACGCTGCATGCTATTGCTGTTATGATTAATGACAGCAGCAGTGAGATACAGGCTGTAAATAAAAAAGTGCACAACGGTGGTGTTGCTTTCAAGAACGTAATCTCCAACGGCCTTGTGCTCGACAAGAATGGCAACAAGATGTCGAAGAGCAAAGGCAACGTGGTGAATCCGTTTGAGACACTGAATAAATACGGACCGGATGTAGTTCGGTGGTATATGATTGAGAATGCGCCACCTTGGGATAACCTCAAGTTCGACTTCGATGGTATTACCGAAGTGCAGCGCAGGTTCTTCGGCACCTTACAAAATACGTATTCTTTCTTCGCGCTCTATGCTAACATCGATGGCTTTGTAAAAGATGAACTGAATACTGTGCCGTATGAAAAGCTTACGCACCTCGATCGCTGGATTATTTCTAAACTTCAAACGCTGATCATTGAAGTAACAAAAGCGTATGAAGAGTATGAGCCTACACGCGCTGCCCGCGCTATTCAGGATTTTGTAAACGATCATCTCTCCAACTGGTATGTGCGCCTCAACCGCAAGCGCTTCTGGAAAGGTGAAATGAGCACCGATAAAAAAGCTGCATACGAAACACTGTACGAATGTATACTTGTAATAGGTCAGCTTATGTCGCCCATCGCTCCGTTTTTTAGCGAGTGGCTCTATAGAAATTTAACCGAGAACATTCGCGATAAGGCTGTTGCTAACAATACTCCGCTTCGCCATGCATCTGTACATTTAACAGACCTTGTAAAAGCAGAAACGAAGCGTATGGATAGTGAGCTGGAGCAATCTATGGAGTATGCACAGAAGATCTGTTCACTGGTACACTCTATTCGCAAAAACGCGAAGATTAAAGTACGCACACCGCTTCAACGCATCCTGCTGCCCGTGCTTGATGATTCGTTCGCGAAGCGCATCAAATCGGTAGAAGAAATTATACTGGCCGAAGTAAACGTAAAAGCTATTGAATATATAGACGATACATCCGGAGTGTTGGTAAAGAAGGTGAAGCCAAATTTCGCCAAGCTTGGCAAACAGTACGGGCCGAAGATGAAAGAAGTATCGGCAGTAATCAACGGTTTTACAAAAGAAGATATAGCAGCAATCGAAAAGCAAGGCACCCTTTCCAAAGGTGGCTTTGACCTGGTGCTGGAAGATGTGCTCATCTCATCAGAAGATATACCGGGATGGTCTGTAGCCAGCGAAGCGGGTGTAACCGTAGCACTCGACATTACGCTTACAGACGATTTGAAGAAAGAAGGTATAGCCCGCGATTTCGTAAACCGGGTGCAGAATCTGCGCAAAGACATGGGCCTTGAAGTGCTGGACAAGATTGGTATTGAAGTAGAGAAAGACGGAGAAGTTGTAACGGCAGCGCTCACCGAATTTAAAGACTATATCAGCACCGAAACACAGGCGCTTTCGCTGGAGTTAAAAGAGAATGTCGCCGACGCTACCCCGGTAGATATGGACGAGTTTATGTTGAAAGTAAAAATAAGTGTTAAGAGATAATTGGCGGGTTCGCAGTTCAGGTTCCTCTCGTTGCGGGCAGAACCTAAACTGTGAATCGTAACCTGACAACTGCGAACCATTAATGAAAATTTACAAGTACTTTTTCCTCGCCCTCGTTATCATCCTCATCGATCAGGCTTCCAAGTTAATGGTGCATCACTATATGTACCTGCACCAGGAGATAACCGTTATCGGTAATGAACAATTCGGATTCAAGCTGCATTACCTGCTCAATCCCGGTATGGCGTTCGGCATTCGCTGGAATAATGAATTTGGTAAACTTGCACTTACCGTGTTTCGCATTGCCGCTATGGTGGGTATAGGATATTACCTGGTAAAGATGGCAAAGAAAAATGCCCATGTTGGCTTCTTGTGGTGTATGGCGCTGATTCTCGGTGGTGCGGTAGGAAACGTGGTAGACAGTACTTTCTACGGAGTTTTTCTGCACAACCAACCTGTTAACTCGCCTACACCATGGTTTCACGGACAAGTAATCGATATGCTTTTCTTCCCGCTGTTTGATTTTACCTGGCCGGAATGGATGCCGTATGTTGGCGGAGACTATTTCCTGTTTTTTAGCCCTGTATTTAACATTGCAGACTCATCTATTTTCGTAGGCGTGGTTATCATTCTGCTGTTTCAACGCAGATTTTTCGGTGAACACATACACGAAGCTATACCAGTTTCATCGGCAGAAGAACTTCCTGCAGATCGAAAAGATGAAACGGTAATTGAAAAGCAAGGCGATTCCTCACAACCGTCCTGAAAGCATTTACGGTACGCAGTATTTCCATCGGTTGATATCTCTCCAATATATATACCATACATCATATATTTGGCTGACGCCTACTAATACGCGTTAGCCAAATTGATTATTCTTCTTACTTTTAGGCTCGACTTATTAACCTTAAAACCTAATTTTCACCTTAACCTAAAGAAGATACATGAGTTTGTTTATCACTAAGCCCCTGGAGCAATTACTCGCCCAGGCCAGCGAGTCTGAAAAGGGACTGAAGCGTACGCTGGGGGCTACCAATCTTGTTGCGCTCGGGATCGGGGCCATTATTGGTGCCGGATTATTCGTAAGAACCGCTGCAGCTGCAGGCCAGGCTGCGGGTCCTGCTGTAACCCTTTCTTTTGTTGTAGCAGCCGTGGGATGTGCTTTCGCCGGATTGTGCTATGCAGAATTTGCGGCGATGATTCCAATCGCAGGTAGCGCGTATGCATACAGTTATGTAACCATGGGCGAACTTGTCGCATGGATTATCGGATGGGCACTCATTATGGAATATGCCCTCGGTGCAGCAACGGTTTCTATCGCCTGGAGTGAATATCTCAACAAGCTCTTGCATGGCGGGATACCCTATGCGTGGTCGCACTCACCGTTCGAGGGATATACAGATTCGGCAGGCGTAGTGCATCAGGGGATTGTCAATGCACCAGCACTCATCATACTGCTGTTGCTTACCTTACTCCTCATCAAGGGCACATCAGAGTCGGCATTTGTAAATGCGATCATCGTATTCATCAAGGTGAGTATCGTCTTGATCTTTATTGTTGTAGGATGGAAGTTCATTAATCCTGCTAATCACACACCTTATTTCATTCCTGAAGGAACACCTGCTGTAACAGACTCTGCAGGAAAAGTACTCGCTGATTATTCCGGTGTATTCAAGCACGGATGGGGCGGTGTTCTTGGTGGTGCAGCTATCGTGTTCTTTGCGTTTATCGGTTTCGATGCCGTATCCACTGCTGCACAGGAAGCAAAAAATCCGAAACGCGATATGCCAATCGGTATCCTTGGATCTTTGGTGGTTTGTACCATCCTCTATATTCTCTTCGGTCACGTGTTAACAGGTGTTGCCAACTGGAAGGACTTTGTTGATCCCGAAAAAGGACGTGAAGCTTCCGTTGCCTATGCAATCCACAGCTACATGCCTGGATATGACTGGCTGGCTACTGCCGTAACAGTCGCTATCCTTGCTGGTTTCTCTTCAGTAATCCTGGTGATGCTTCTTGGACAGAGCCGTGTGTTCTATACCATGAGCGGTGATGGATTGATCCCGAAAGTATTCAGCGAACTGCACCCTAAGTTTAAAACGCCTTACAAATCGAACTGGATTCTTTTTGTTTTCGTGGGGCTGTTTGCTGCGTTTGTACCCGGTCACGTTGCGGGAGATCTTACGAGCTTCGGTACTTTATTCGCATTCGTTCTGGTAAGCATTGGCGTATTGATCCTTCGTGTGAAGTCACCAAACATTGAACGTCCATTCCGCTCACCATTGTCTTCGCCTTATTTCCCGATTGTTCCAATTCTTGGTGCTTTGATTTGCGCGGCGATGATTGTTGCATTGGATGCACAAACCCTCACCGTTGCCTTTGTATGGATGGCTATCGGCCTTGTGGTTTACTTCACTTATGGCAAGAACAACAGCAACCTTCGAAAGAAATCGTAGGTTACTCATAACATTGTAAAAATAGAAAGAGGCTTCCGGATGGAAGCCTCTTTCATTTGATGCTTAAAACTTCTGAAAAATTCTTAGAACTGCTCAAACTGTGAGAAGAAGAAGCTGCCTTCGATCGCTGCATTCTCATCGCTGTCAGAACCGTGAATAGCATTTGCTTCGATCGACTCAGCAAACAGGGCGCGGATTGTGCCTGGCGCTGCTTTTTTTGGATCTGTTGCACCGATCAGCTTTCTGAAATCTTCTACTGCATTTTCTTTTTCGAGGATCATTGGAACGATTGTGCCGGATGACATATACGCGCAAAGATCTTTGAAGAAAGGACGCTCTTTGTGGATCGCGTAGAATTGACCTGCAAGCTCAGGGCTTAACTTGGTTTTTTTCATCGCCACAATTCTGAAGCCTGCTTCTTCAATCATTTTTGTTATTGCTCCGCTGTTCCCTGCGCTAACGGCATCGGGTTTGATCATCGTAAAAGTTCTGTTGGTCGCCATATTCATTTTTAAGTTTTAATCTTCTTTAACATGCTCGCTGCAAGGCAATTCCTTGCAAACGGCCGCAAAAATAGAAAAAAACTTTACAGTGCGGTGGCTACCCGGTTACGACAGATCACTATTTAACAGATCATTCACGCTCCACTCGCATCACGCGACCGTGTACTATCAAGATTTTTTACCCATTTTTGCCCCTTGTTTTTACCCTGCCTATGCAGAACATCTCGGCTTTTAAAGAATATCTGAACAGACCCCGGAAGGTGATCATCGTTACGCATTTCAAACCCGATGCAGATGCGTTGGGTTCATCCCTGGGCCTTGCCGGTTATCTCAAAAAGAAAGGGCACCAGGTAACCGTTGTAACACCGAGCGACTATCCTGATTTTATTACCTGGATGCCGGGCAATAAAGACGTGGTGATCTTCCAGAGAGAGAAGCCCCAGAAACCAAAGCAACTGATTGCAGAAGCCGATACTATTTTCTGCCTCGACTTTTCCAGCCTCAATCGCATTAACGACCTGGGCGAATTTGTGCGCGTGTCAACCGCCAAAAAAGTATTGATCGACCATCATCTGGAGCCGGAACAATTTGCAGACTTCGAACAATGGGATGGCACTGCCGCTTCTACAGCCGAGCTCGTATTCCAACTCATCGATGAGCTGGGCGATAAGTCTCTCATCGATCAGGATATTGCCAATTGTCTCTACGCAGGCATCATGACTGATACCGGTGGATTCAGACATTCCAACACTACCTATAAAGTATTTCAAATTGCGGGCGAGCTTGTGGCGTTAGGCGCTAATCCATCCAAAGTTTCCAAGCAGATATACGATACCAATAGCATTGAGCGCTTACGACTCATGGGCTATGTGCTGAGCCAGAAATTAAAAGTGCTTCCGGAGTATAGAACAGCCTATATCGTGCTTACGGCCGAAGAGCTTAAAAATTTCAGCTCGCAAACTGGCGATACGGAAGGTTTTGTAAACTACGGGCTGTCTATAAAAGGCATTAAACTCTCAGTATTAATCTCCGATCGAAGAGAGAATATAAAATTGTCGTTCCGGTCGTTAGGTAATTTTTCTGTGAACGACATGGCCCGAAAATATTTTGATGGTGGTGGCCATCGAAACGCATCCGGCGGACAAACCAAACTGTCGCTGGAGCAGACGCTCGAGAAATTTCTGAGCATTTTGCCAGAATATAAAGAACAACTGCTGGCCGAAGAAAACTAAAAAGTGTTTAACCAATTCCAACTTTATAATCTAAATCATTGTCTAATCATGAACATGACTAAACTCGCGAATGTGATGATCGGCTTGCTGCTGCTTTGCGCTGCGTGCAAGAATTCATCAGAAGAAAAAGCAACTCCTAACGGTTTTAAATTCCTGGTAGTAAAATCAGGTGATGGCATTAAGCCGAAGCCTGGCCAGTTGATAATATTCGATTACGTAATGAAGGATTCGAAAGACTCTGTATGGATGGATACCTACGATACCGGTGCTCCGGGTGTATTTCCAATTCAAGACAGCAGTGCCCTGGCTTCTGAGATCGGTGCTTTGCAAATGTTCCGCATGCTCTCCAGAACCGACAGCGTAACGCTTACCCGTCCGGCAAAAGAATTCTTTAAGGATGTATTGGGCGGTCCACTGCCTCCACAGGTAGATTCTACGCGCGCGGTAACGCTTACCCTTCACGTTGTAGACATCATCGAACAACAAAAGTATCCTGAATTCATGGCGAAGCACACTGCTAAGCGCAAGGGCTACCAGAAAGCAAAAGACGCCAAGCTTATTGAAAAATATCTGGCCGAAAAGAATATCAAAACACAACAGGATACAAGTGGTATACATTATATCATCCACTCATCCAATGGCGGCAAGAAGCCATCGGCTACAAGCTGCGTGGAAGTAAGCTACGAAGGTAAATTCCTGAAAGACGAAAAAACTTTCGACAAGAATAACAAGATGACTTTCTCATTAACTCAGGTTATACCGGGCTGGAAATATAGTATCCCAATGTTGGGTGTAGGCGACTCGGCTACCTTCTATATTCCTTCACACCTGGCATACGGTCCTCAGGGATATCCTGGTGCTATACCTCCGAATTCAATTCTCATCTTCGATGTGAAGCTTTTCGGAACAGCAGACACGTATGATCCTGAAACGAGGAGTTGCAAATAGCGTTTGCAAATAGAATTTTAACCCTGATATAAAATGATGAACAATGCAAGAAGATTGATTGGAGCCGCGTTGTTGGTTTGTGCCGCAGTCGGTTTAAACGGATGTCTCGATTCATCTAACAATAACATAGTGGATCCAAACATTCAGTTAGAAAAAGAAGTTAAGGCGATCGACCAATATCTGTCCAGTACCGGTAAAGATGCGATTACCGACCCGAGCGGCATCCGGATGGAAATCACAAAACTCGGAACAGGACTTCCCGCTAGAAATTCAAGCTCTCCGGTAGATGTAGACTATATCGGAAAATTGTTTCCGGATGGTGCCGTATTCGACCAGGGTAATGTGAACACCTCGCTCGCAGGCCTGGTAACCGGATGGCAACTTGCCTTTTTGAAATTGCCCGTAGGAACGCAGGCTACACTTTACATACCATCGTATTGGGCCTATGGTACTGGTGGCAAGGGAAGTATACCTGGCAATGCTACGCTGCAGTTCAATGTTATTTTTAACGGAACATCGCTTACTACCGCAGAGAAGTCACAGCTTACTTCAGACACCACGGCTATTGCCAAGTATATCAAAGACAACAATATTACCAATGCGGTGAAAGATTCTACGGGTCTCTGGTACGCCATTACATCGCAAGGCACTGGCCCGGCAATAACCTGGTATTCGAAAGTAACTTTCAATTTAACTTACTACCTGCTTTCTGCACCAAATGCTTCTGTAGCTTCTATAGCAGAAAAGCCCAGCGATACTTTTTATAGTCGCCCGGTAGATTATGTACAAGGTATTTCAATTGGTCTGATGAAGTTAACACAAGGCTCTAAAATGACTTTGTTCATTCCGTCTGGTCTTGGTTTCGGAACGAATGGAGCCCGCGATTCATCAGGCTCGCTGGTAATTCCGTCTAACGCCAACCTTATTGCTCAAATAGAGGTAACAGACGTACAATGAGATTGTGTTTTGCATCCAACAACAAGCATAAGCTGGAAGAAATCAGAAATGTAGTTGGCGGAAAGATTGACATCATAAGTTTAGCAGATATAAAATGTTATGAAGAGTTGCCCGAAACGCGCACCACGCTGGAAGGCAACTCTCTTCAAAAGGCCGAGTACGTTTACGATCATTTTCACGTAGCATGTTTTGCTGATGATACCGGCCTTGAGGTGGACGCTTTGAACGGTGCACCGGGCGTATACTCGGCCCGTTATGCTGGCGAACACCGAAACAGTGACGATAACATTGCCTTGTTACTGCAGAACCTGCGCAACGATACTAATCGCAGAGCACAGTTCCGTACGGTAATTACACTCGTTGGCCTTGAAGCAGAGCCGGTTTTTTTTGAAGGCATCATCCGCGGTGAGATCATCCATGATAAAAAGGGCATTTCCGGTTTTGGATACGATCCGGTATTTGTTCCGGAGGGTCATAGCAGAACATTTGCTGAAATGACGCTGGAAGAAAAAAATCAGCTCAGCCACCGGGCTATCGCCGTAAAGAAACTGGCTGAATATCTTAGAAACAGAACGGTCTGATTCACACATTACATCATTTTGTTGAAGCAATAAAAAACCTCCGGGCTCCGGAGGTTTTTTTATTATACCAGATTGAGGATGATTCGTAATTTTACATCCGGATTTTTATGAAACCTATATACACCATTGGCATCACAGGCGGAAGCGGCTCCGGAAAAACTTATTTCCTCAAAAATCTTTCGCAACGGTTCAAGCCGGATGAAATCTGCCTCATTTCGCAGGATCATTATTATAAACCGCGCGATCTGCAGATGACCGATGAAAAGGGCATTCAGAATTTCGATCTTCCAGACTCCATCGAGCGTGAAAAGCTATACCACGATATACTCCGCCTGAAAAACGGAGAAACGCTGCAAAAAGCGGAGTATACCTTTAACAACCCACAGGCAAAGGCATCTATACTGGAATTCAGGCCTGCTCCGCTATTGATTATTGAAGGGCTGTTTGTGCAATATTTTCCGGAGATAGAGCGGGAGCTCGACCTGAAGATTTTTATTGAAGCAAAAGATCACCTCAAGCTCAGTCGCAGAATCAGACGCGACAATGAGGAGCGTGGCTACGATCTGGACGATGTTCTGTATCGCTATCAGTACCACGTAATGCCGATCTACGAAACGCTGATCAAACCCCTGCAGCACCAGGCCGACATCGTGATTCCCAACAATAATCACTTTGAACGAGCCCTGGACCTGATTACGTGGGCATTAAAATCGCGGGTAACAGCTGCGGTCCTGTAAAAGTATCGGGCTGTGCATCAGCCGGTTTGTACATTACGGCCAAATGCCTACTTTTGTCTCCCTTATTATTTGATGACCAGAAAAGCACGCATACAGACGGGAACCATTATAGCCGGCATTTTTACGGCCCTGGTGATTGTTGTATCACAGCTTTTCTATTTTGAGGCACACCATCATACTGCCAAAAAAGAAGTTAAAACAGAGCATCAGCAGCATAATGACCAGTCGTCTGACGGGGCGTTTATAACCCTTCCTTCCAGTACGCTGCCCTCCTCCACGCACGTGGAGTTCAACCAGGAAATATTCTGTCTCTTCGAAATCCTGTTCGAGGAAGAAAAAACAGAGGAACATGATTTCAGTGTTTCGCTCCCATTAAGCAGGTTCTTTCAAACACTCTTCGAGGACATTATCTCCCCGAACGCGCCCTAAGTATATACTTGCCTGATTTCCCAACCGGATGCAGTCGTTCGTCCGGGCTTGTATTCTTTTTTTATTCACGCATTTTACTTTAACCAACTATATGCAAAACAGAGGACTCGTAATCTTTCTTTCGGTAGTCGTTACACTGCTGTGTTTCTTCTACCTTTCGTTTACGGTCGTGTCGTACAATGTGCAGCAAAATGCCAGGGCTGCCGCTACAGACGCTTCCGGTAAAATTGATCTTAACAAAAAACAGGCATACCTTGATTCTATCTGGAATACACCGGTATATAACCTGTTCGGTGTTGCAGAATATACATACAAAGAAGTAAAAGACTATGAGCTTAGCCTTGGTCTCGACCTTCAGGGAGGTATGCACGTAACACTGGAAGTTTCTCCGGTAGACATCATTAAAGGCCTTGCCGGCAACAGCCAGGATTCGTCTTTTGTTAAAGCTCTGCGCACGGCAACTGCTGAACAGAAGAACAGTCGCAGCAGCTTCAGCTCATTATTCTTTAAAGCATACCGCGCTGAAAATCCTGACAAGCCACTTGCCTCTATATTTGCGAATGCATCTACACGCGGTAAGATTGCTACGAACGATGATGACAGCAAAGTGATCAGCATTGTTGATCAGGAAATTGAAAGCGCTATCGATCGTTCTTTCACTATCCTGAGCAATCGTCTTGACCAGTTCGGAACATCGCAGCCTAACATTCAGCGTTTGCCGGGCAGTGGTAAAATTCAGGTAGAGATACCGGGTGCTGATAACCCACAGCGCGTGCGTAAACTTTTGCAAGGTGTTGCCCGCCTGGAGTTCTGGGATGTTATTGAGCCCAACACATTGAATAATCAATTACTGGTTATCAATGAAATACTGGTAAAAGAACAGAAGGCTGCCAAAACAACTACTGCAAAGAGCGGTGAGCCAGCTGCAAAAAGCGGATCAGAAGATCTGTCGTCATTGTTAGGTGACAGCACAAAAACCGGAAGCGATACAACTGCTACTGCAAAAGAGACACAAGGACTGGATTCACTTCAGAATCTGAATGTATCTCCGCTCTTCGCACTTAGCTCACCTCCCGGATCTTTCCGTTATGCTATTAAAGACACGGCTACGATCAATGATATCTTCAAAAGACAAGATATCCGCAATGTACTTCCGCGCAACGTAGGTGTATACTGGGCTAACAAACCTGAACTGGTAGGCACACAGGAATCGCTCGAATTATTCTTCCTGGATATAGGCCGCAATGGTAAATCCAAGCTTACCGGCGAAGTAATTACCGATGCCCGCAACGAGCTGGATCAATTTGCCCGCCCGGCAGTAAGCATGAATATGAACGCAACCGGCACACGTGTTTGGGCAAAATGGACAAGCGAAGCAGCGAGCAAGAGCCCGAAAGGCAGAATCGCCATCATGCTTGATAACGCAGTATATTCTGCACCTTCTGTAAACGGCGAGATTCCAAACGGTAACTCTCAAATCACCGGTAACTTCACCATCGAAGAAGCTAAAGATCTTGCCAACGTGTTGAAGGCTGGTTCACTTCCAGCTCCTACCAAGATCGTTGAAGAATCTTCTGTTGGACCTACACTGGGTCAGGAATCTATCCGTAACGGTATGATTTCTATCGTAGTGGGTTTCCTCATCATTATCTTCTTCATGCTGGTGGTATATAACGCATCGGGTTGGGTTGCTGACCTTGCCGTTATCCTGAACCTGATCTTCCTGTTGGGTATACTTGCCTCACTCAACGCAGCGCTTACACTGCCTGGTATTGCCGGTATACTTCTCTCGCTCGCTATCGCTGTGGATGCAAACGTGTTGATCAACGAGCGCGTGAAGGAAGACCTCAACGCAGGTAAAACACTCGACACTTCTATTCGTGCGGGGTATAAAAATGCGTTCACAGCCATTATCGACTCGAACGTTACTACGCTTATCAAAGGCTTCGTACTGCTGGCATTCGGTTCTGGTCTGATCTATGGTTTCGCAGTAACGCTGATCATCGGTATCCTCTGTTCGTTCTTTACATCGGTATTCTTTACCCGTGTTATTTTCGAATACTATATCCGCAGAGGCAAGAAGGTTAACTTCTCTATGAGCTGGTCCAAGAACCTGTTCCGCAGTATCAACATCAACTTCATTGGTAACCGTAAGATATACTATACCATTTCTTCAGCGATTGTTGTTGCGGGTATCGTAATGGTATCGATAAAAGGATTCAACTATGGTGTTGACTTCAAAGGTGGTCGTACCTACATCATCGGTTTCGAAAAACCGGTTACCGCTAAAGAGGTTCGCGAGAGCCTGACCGAAGCATTTGGCGAAGCTCCGGAAGTGAAAACTTTTGGTGGCGATACTAAATATAAAATTACAACCAGCTATCTGATCGATGACGATTCAGACGAAGCAACGGTGCATGCCGGAAAGCAGCTCGAAACAGGTCTTGCCAAATTCAGCGGCAACAAAGCCACTATACTCAGCTTCTATAAAGTAGGACCTACGATCGCGAACGATATTAAAGTATCGGCCATCTGGTCGTTGATGGTAGCGGTGGTGCTCATGTTCCTCTACATCCTGATCCGATTCAGAAAATGGCAGTTTGCGTTGGGTACCGTGGTGAGCCTGTTCCACACGGTAATGGTGGTGCTTTCGCTCTTCGTGTTGCTGGAAGGCATTATGCCATTCAGCCTCGAGATTGATCAGTCGTTTGTGGCTGCAATCCTTACGGTGATTGGTTACTCGATCAACGACAGTGTGGTGGTGTTTGACCGCGTTCGCGAATTCCTCGCGATGAAGAAGAGCACAGAAGATACAGCGAGTGTTGTAAACAATGCCTTGAACGATACCCTTAGCCGTACGCTTATTACCGGTATGTCTACGATCTTCGTATTGTTGATCCTGTTCGTATTCGGTGGTGAGACGATTCGCGGATTTACGTTCGCGATGTTGATCGGTGTATTGATCGGTACGTATTCTTCACTGTGTATCGGTACACCTGTACTGGTTGACTTCTCTAAAGATGATAAATTACCGGATAACAAAGTTGCAGCAGGCAA
>NZ_DAIQRQ010000081.1:0-18312 GCF_036786105.1 Ohtaekwangia sp. | reverse complement strand
GATGTTGTAGTAAGTGGAACCTGTACACCATCGGTTACCAGCACAGCTGCAACATTAGTCGTTAACCCTAATCCCGATGCTTATGCTGCCGATGCTTCCATCTGTAGCGGACAAACCACGAATATAGCCATCACGAATCCCAATGGTGTATCCGGTACTACATTTACCTGGACTGTTCAGAGTGCTTCCAATGTAACCGGAGCTTCCGGGGGAGCAGGCACCCTGATAGCCCAGGCATTGACGGCTACCAATGGTACATCCAATGGAACTGTAACGTACCTGATTCAACCTTCGGCCAGTGGTTGCAATGGAATTCCTTATGCCGTGAATGTATTGGTAAAACCTATACCAACCGTGGCGGCTTCTAATCAGAGTATATGTTCCGGTTCAAGCACCAGCGTAGTCATCACGAATCCGAATGGCGTATCAGGAACATCTTTCAACTGGACGGTTCAGAGCGTATCCAATGTAACGGGTGCAGCAAACGGCAGCGGTTCAACCATTAGCCAGGTGCTTGCGGCATCGGATGGCATTAACACCGGTACTGTTGTATACCGCATCATTCCAGCATCAAACGGATGTTCGGGAAATTATATCGATGTTACGGTTACGGTTAATCCGAAGCCGGTAATTACCAATGCACCGACTACACTCATCCAGGAAATATGCAGTGGTATATCGTTGAATTTCCTGCCGACCTCTACCATTTCGGGCACAACCTTTAACTGGACATCAACCGTGATCGGTACATTGTCGGGTGTGAGTGCTTCCGGTTCGGGCGCTATTACCGACACACCGGTAAATAATACAAACAGCAACGCTGTCATTATATATACCATTACACCTTCTTTTGGAGGATGTTCCGGTGCACCGGTGAACATGGTAGTTACCGTGAAGCCGCTGCCAACGGCATCTGCCAGTGCACAAACGATTTGCTCAGGCCAAACGACATCAGTAGCCATTACTAATCCGAATAATGTATCGGGCGCGACCTTTACATGGTCTGTATTAACATCTTCTAATGTAACGGGTGCCTCCGGAGGAAGCGGTACCACAATCAACCAGACATTAACCAGCTCCGATGGTATAAACAGCGGGTCTGTTACCTATAGAATCATAGCTTCTGCCAATGGATGTTCAGGGGCACCATACGATGTAACCGTAACAGTAAAGCCAACGCCGGTAATTACCAATAACCCCGTAGCCTTATCGCAACAAATATGCAGCGGCGTTGCGTTAAATTTTACACCGACAGCAAGCGTATCAGGCACAACGTTTACCTGGACGAGTGCTATAAACGGAAGCATCAGTTCGGGAAGTGTTACTGCTTCCGGTAGCGGTTCGATTACTGATGCACCCGTTAATACCGGCAACACATCAGCAACCGTAACCTATACCATCGTTCCACACAATAATGGTTGTGACGGGCAGCCGGTAAACCTGGTTGTTTTGGTGAAACCGCTTCCTTCAGCTTCAGCAACCGATATAACAATTTGTAGTGGTGAAACTGTTTCGATCAATATTCAGCCATTACCCAAGAATGTTTCAGGAACTACGTTTGCATGGACTGCAGCACCAAGCACGAACGTGACAGGTGCAAGTGGTGGTAACGGTTCACTGATAAGCCAGGTATTAAGCACAACGAATGCATCCGCAGGGTCTGTTATATATACTATAGTTCCTTCCGCAAATGGTTGTGATGGCCCGTCTTCAACGGTAACGGTTACCATAAACCCAAGCGTAACGGTAAACGCAGGTGCTGACTTCGCGGTTTGTGAAGGTGCTGTGATGCCGATGAGCATTCCGTTGCATGGTATAATAGGAGGAAGTGCAACATCTGCAAACTGGTTCATCAAAACAGGAAGCGGTTCGATCTCTGCCAGTTCAACCAGTGGAGGAAACGTAACAGCAACCTACACTGCCGTGAATGCCGATGTTACCAACGGATTTATAGAGCTATACCTTGTTACCAACGATCCGGACGGAACAGGACCATGCTTTGACAAGTCAGATACATTGAGAATCTCGATTAATCATCGGGCGAGCATCGTACCTCTTGTAGACCAGGTTGTATGCGAACCAGGACAAATTAATCTTTCTGGTATAATCAGCGGTAGCGCTACATCCGGTGCGTGGAGCACGGTGTCAACCGCGGGCGGAACCCTGTCGATCAGCAGTATAACAGGAAGCACTATTACAGCAAACTATGGTGTGCTTGCGGGTGATATAGGAACAACCTTAACCTTCCGACTTACCACTAACGATCCGGACGGCTCAGGCCCTTGTACACAAGTATCCGATGATGTTGATGTACATATCAATGAATCGGCAAAAGTGTTTGCCGGAAGCGACTTCGAAGTCTGCGAAGACAAGGTGGCGCAGTTGAACGGAAGTTACTCCGGTACTACTTCCTCTGTAACCTGGAGCGGTGGTTCCGGAAGCGCACAGTTTTCAGATGTAACGAATCCGTTATCAACTTATACATTTACTTCTACAGATAAAGCAGGTGGTGGTGTTACCTTAACGCTTACCTCCAATGATCCGGATGGCTCAGGACCTTGTTCCATTGTTTCGGACAATGTGTATATAAAGATCAACCCGCAGCCGCAGCCGCTGATCTTCGGTCTTGAAAGTTCGTATGCCGAGAACGATCCGCCAGATCCATTATCGGGTGTACCATCCGGTGGTCATTTTAATGGCGTATTTACCGGGCCTGGCATCCAATCGGGTACTAACATCTTTGATCCGTCCATTGCCAACATTGGTTTCAATACCGTTACTTATACTGTTACCAATACCATTACCGGTTGTGTAGGTGTAACGAGCCAGACCACGGTTGTCAATCCGATTACGAATATAGATTTCAATATCGATGGTGCGGTGGTGGATGCTACCGGTGCATTACAGATCTGTGCTGAAACAGGCCTTCGTCAATTGATCGGTATACCGGATCATACTACCGGCATACCCACCACGGAGTTCACAAGTCTCACCGCTGGCATCACGGTGAACTTTGTAGATGGTTTGTGGTATGTAAATACCAACAATGTGACAGCAGGTTCCTATTTCATTCAATATACCTATACCAACACGTTGAATGCCCGCACGGAGTATATCAAGAAGGTAATTGTGCATGCATCGCCTCGCGCAATTATACAGACGAACAATGCCTGTGTTACCGATGCTGCGAAATTTGCCAGCTTGTCTGATATACCGAACAACACGTATAAAAGCAAGATCACGAAGTTTCTGTGGGATTTTGATTACGGGGGTCTTACCAGCTCTGATTCGGCTACATCGCTCACCTACAATCAACCCGGTATATATAATGTGAAGCTCACGGTAACTACAGATAAGAACTGCTCAGACGATGTGGTGCAAACTATACAGGTAGGACCAGAGCCGAAGCTGAATTTTGAGTGGACTAAAATATGTAGTGGGCAAACTACCCGATTTGAAGATAAGTCTACGATAGCACTGGGAAGCATAAAAGAATATAGCTGGGTGTTTGGAGATGGGGATGTGTTGGGATATGGAGATAAAAACGTTACCGTACCTGCCGATCCTAAAACTTCCGGAACCTATAATAATCCAAGCCACAAGTACAGCACTTATCAGGCTTATGATGTAACACTGCGTGTGAAAACCGATGTAGGTTGTTTGAAGGATACCACGCAAAGAATATATATACTGGATTACAATCAACCCATAGCAAGCAATGGCTATGAAACTGATTTTGAAAGCGGACAGGGTACGTGGATCAAAGTTGAGCAGGCTGGTAACTCCAGCTGGACGTTTGGTAATCTTGACGGCCAGCATATCAACGCAGCATACTCCGGAGTAAATGCCTGGTGGACGGGAGGTAATACCAACGCTACCGGTAATTATGTGAGCACGTATTATCCAAATGAACAATCTTATGTGATCGGACCTTGTGTAAACCTGGAAGGCCTGAACCGCCCCATGGTGTCTATGAAGTATTGGTCTGACTCGGATAAGAATTTTGATGGCGCTGTACTGCAGTATTCGTCCGATGGTGGTATAACTTGGGAGACTGTGGGTACGGATAAAGGACTCGGTATTGAATGGTACAATGGTTCTGACTTGAGCGGACATCCGGGAGGTCAGGATAACTATGCATGGACAGGTGCTACTGATGGATGGCGTGATGCCCGCTACAATTTGAACGATCTGCCAAAAGATACCGTAGTGTTCCGTATTGCGTTTGGTAGCAACAGTGATAACAACCCGGGCACAATTTCGAATGGTTTCGCATTCGATGATATATATATCGGGGAGAAGAAGCGCAATGTTTTGGTTGAGCACTACACCAACGATGCCAGCACGAATGCAACACTGGCACAATCTGAGGAATATGTTGACAACCTGCTAACCATTTCCAATGACTTCATCAAACTGCAATACCACATGGAGGTGAGCGGTTTTGTAGATGAAATCAACAAAGCCAATCAGACCGACCCGAGTGCCCGTGCACTTTTCTACGGTATACGGCAACCACCGGCTACAATCATGGATGGTATATTGGGCGATTATTACGGAACAAACTTCAACGGATACACCGGTAATATTACCCCGGTAGACCTTGACAGACGCGCGCTGGAAGAACCTTCGTTCAATATCAGCATTGCCATTGATGGCTCAACATCACCGGAAGTATTGAAAGCGGATATCAACTATACATTTGTTGACAAGCTGAATTCATTTAATCCTCCTATTATCCTGCAGGCGGCATTGGTTGAGAATGGTGTTAACGGTAATCGCTTCTCTTTACGGAAGTTATTATATGGTGCGGAAGGATTTATCATTACAGATCCACTCACAGCCGGAACACCGGTAACCTATACCAAACCGGATGCTGAAGAAACATTTGAGATGGATACTCCGATTGCCAATGGCGACAGTCTCTATATTATTGCCTTTGCTCAGGACAAGGCCACGCGCAGAATATTGCAGGCGGTGATTCAAAAAATCAAGCAGACCAAAACTCCGAAAACTCCGGTGGGTATAGCGGACGATCCGGTAGTGGCTGCACTTGAAAATCTGCAGATATATCCGAACCCGGCATCGCAAAATATCAAGCTGTATCTGGGTGACAGACTCACACGCGATTATACCTGGAAGCTGATCGATCAGCGTGGCACCGTAGTATCATCCGGTAATGTGAACCGCGATCTCACATCGCCTCAGGAGATTGATGTTGCACGCATCGCCAATGGCATGTATATACTGGCCATTCAGGCAAACGATCGTGCCGTGATGTATACGAAAGTAATTGTAATGAATGCGAACTAAGAAGTTACCTTCAGGCTGCCGGAAGTCCTTCTTTGGATAACTCCGGCAGCATGCTGTAACAGCGTTCAATAAAATCAAGCGCCAGCTGCTCTACTTCGAGCAGGTTTGCTTCAAGCTTGCTATTCTCTTCAATGAAAATGATATCGCTCCGGAGCGAATCCAGTCCCATCAGAATAAACGATGGTTTGATCTGGTGCGCCAGCCTTGAAAGCTTCAGCCAGTCATGCGTGCTCATTGCTTTCTTCATATC
Organism: Ohtaekwangia sp.; assembly: GCF_036786105.1. Classification (NCBI taxonomy): domain Bacteria; kingdom Pseudomonadati; phylum Bacteroidota; class Cytophagia; order Cytophagales; family Fulvivirgaceae; genus Ohtaekwangia; species Ohtaekwangia sp. Next base: position 12,749 of record NZ_DAIQRQ010000081.1, on the reverse strand, counting down.
TTCCAGTACAGGCGGTATAGTCTGGATGAAGGTCATTACCATTTCCCGGATAAACTCTTCATTGTTTCCTGATACCGAGCGAAGGTAGTTCAGGTTATAGGAAGGTATAACTTTCATCGTGGTTGGTTTCTCCTGCGAAACCATCGATGGTTTTATTTTCAGATCATTGAATAATTTTTGATACAGGTCTTCGGGCGTGAAAGGCTTGGGCAGGTAATCGTTCATGCCGGAGGATATACACTTGTCGACATCCGTAGGTGTGGCGTTGGCAGTAAGGGCAATAATCGGCAGGCTGGCCGATTGCTCCATCATACGAATGGCCTTCGTGGCTTCATAGCCATCCATCACCGGCATCTGCACATCCATCAGCACAACATCGAAGTGGTTGTTTTTGATCTTCTCGATCGCCACCAGACCGTTCTCGGCTTCATCAATAAAGCAATGCCAGTTCTTGAGTATACTTTTGGCGTAAAGGCGGTTAATGTCATTATCTTCTACCAGCAATACGCGCAATTGTGAAGTGTTGGGGTCTTTCACCGTTTTGTCTTTCCGGGGAGCGGTTTGGGCAATGTCGTTTACCTTACCGATGTTATACGGAATGGTAACCATAAACGTAGAGCCTACATGTTCTTTGCTTACCACATGGATCTTTCCATTCTGCAGTTCAACCATCTGCTTCACAATGGTGAGACCTAACCCTGTGCCACCATACCGGCGGGTTACGCTGGCATCGGCCTGGCTGAAACTTTCAAATATAGTAGTGAGCTTTTCTTCCGGTATACCAACACCCGTGTCTATTACTTCAATGCGTACCCAGCATATACCGCGCTGTTCACGCTCGGCCGTACACTTTATCTGGATCGAACCGGTATGCGTAAACTTCACTGCGTTGCTGATCAGGTTGATCAATATCTGGTTAAGACGCACCGGGTCGCCTAATAATATCTTGTTCAGTTTTTCATCGATGCGATAATCCAGGGCAATCTTCTTTTCTTTTGCCTGGTACATGAATGTACTGATGAGCGAGGGGAGAAGATCTTTCAGGTTGAAGGCAATCTTTTCAAAGCGAAGTTTACCCGATTCGATCGCAGCCAGGTCTAGAATATCGTTGATGATAACTTTCAGGTTCTCTGCCGAGTGTTTGATCGCATTCAGGTATGTCTCGCGTTCTTCCGGGCTCGGGCTTTGACTGAGCAGGTTCGCCATGCCCGCTATACCATTGATAGGCGTGCGTATCTCGTGACTGATGTTGGCCAGAAATTGCTCTTTCGCTTTTTGAAGGCGCATCAGCTCCGATTCGTTCTCCTTGCGCTGCGTAACGTCACGGCAGTCGAGAATAAAACCCGGTATACCTTGCTTGTGTTTGAGGTTGATCGCGTTGAATTCCAGGAAACGGTATGTGCCGTCTTTACAGAGAAATTGAAATTCTACTTTTTCGGTATAGGCGCGGTTCTGGCTTTTCCTGAGCTTCTTCTGAAAATCATCGCGTGTTTCAGGAAGTATATAGTCGAAGAAGTTTTTGCCCATCAGGCTTTTGGAACGGTAGCCCAGCGTTTCGCTGGCAGAAGCGTTGTGGTAGTATATCTCGCCACCATAGTCAACAATAAAGATGATGTCTGAGCCGTCTTCTACCACCGACTCATAAAAAGAACCCTTCTTAACGTACTGTTCAATTTTCATGTCAGATGCCGATCGTCTCCATCTCCTTCAGGTACCGGTATAAGGAGGACTTTCCGATGTCGAGCCTCCGTGCCACTTCCAACACATTGTTGTCGTATTTGTTCAGGTAATGACGAATAATACGATACATAAATTCCTGCATCGTCATCTCCTGATACAGGAACGACTCCATGCGCGTGGTACTGTTAAAGCTTATGTCCTGTGGACGAAGCTCTTGCTCTTCAGCCATTACAGCCGCCAGCTCAATAACCGACTTCAACTCGCGGATGTTTCCGGGGAAAGGATATTGGAGTAATTTTTCCTGTGCTTCGGGGCTGATCTTGAATTTGCGCAACTGGTTGTCTTGGGCAAACTGATCGAGGAAATGTTTGGCAATAAGTATAACGTCCTGGCCGCGCTCCCGCAGGGGAGGCAGCATAATGGGCAGACCGAGTAAACGATAATACAAATCTTCGCGGAAGCGGCCAGCCTTTACTTCTTCTGAAAGGTCTTTATGTGTAGCGGCAATGATGCGTACATCCAGCTTGATCACTTGGTTGCCGCCGATGCGGGTAACTTCACGTTCCTGCAGCACACGAAGAAGCTTGGCCTGCAGGTTGGGGTCCATTTCACCAATCTCATCTAGGAAGATCGAGCCGCCTTCAGCTTCTTCAAATTTACCAATGCGCCTGGTGACGGCACCAGTAAAGGCACCTTTCTCGTGGCCGAACAGTTCACTCTCAATCAGGTCGTGCGGTATAGCGGCAATGTTCACCGCTACAAACGGTTTGTTCTTGCGCTTGGAATTATAGTGAATTGCTTTGGCTACTACTTCCTTACCCGTACCCGTTTCGCCCGAGATACTGACCGATATATTTGTTTGCACTGCTTTCTCCAGCAGCGAGAACACGCGTTTGATGGCCGGACTGGAGCCGATGATGCTCTTCTCAAAGGTATATTTCTCGGAGATTTCTTTCTTTAAATGATCGATCTCCTTGATCAGGGAAGTCTTGTTCCGCGCGTTGTTGATCGAGTTCAGCAGACGGTCTTTTGTCTCATGATCTTTCGCGATATAGTCGTAGGCACCCAGTTTCAGCAGCTCTACCGCGGTATGAATCTTTTCCTGGGCCGATACAATGATCACATTGATGTTGGGATCGTGACTGCGTATCTGGCTCAACACTTTTTCGCCCGGCATATCAGGCAACGAATAATCGAGCGTAATCACCGCAGGATTCTTATACAGGTTGGCCAGACAATCTTTTCCGGAAGTATAGAATTGAACCTCGTAATCGGGGTTGAGCTCCAGTACGTACTTTAAAAACTTTGTGTAGGCCGGATCATCTTCGACAACAAATATTTTAACGGGATCTTTTTCGTACATGCGCAAAAGTTTGGAAAGTAAATATAAAGGTCAGATGCCCATTAGCCAAGAGGTTAGCAGGTATATGACCATGCAATGGAAATAAGTTAAACCATATCCGGTTCATTCACAAATACAATTGATCAGTTGCAAGTAATGATATAAAAAGTTTAAATGATTTTACAGTACCCCGACCTTAATTTTTATTGATCCGGGTATTTATCATTTACTGATATTTGCACAACTTTAGAGAGCCAATCCCCGCTTCATGATTCCAGAATTTCAAACTTTAACAGACCAGGAAACGGAGCTGATGCTCCGCGCCCCGATACTCGTATGTATTCTTATTGCCGGTGCTGATGGAGAGATTGACCGCAAGGAAGTGAAAGAGGCCATATCCATTGTGCAGAAACAAAAGCGAAACGGTTCGGTGCTTTCGGGATTTTTTAAAGTAATGGCAGAAGACTTCGAAGACAAGATCAAGATACTGATTCAGAGTTATCCGTACGAGGCGTCTAAACGCACACCTATGCTGGTGGAAGAGCTTCAGCATCTCAACCCGTTGTGGAGAAAACTAGACCCTGAATTTTCCATCGCTTACTACGAAATGCTTAAAAGTATTTCCGAGAAAATCGCCTCTTCATCAGGAGGTTTGTGGGGTATAAAAACGGTTGCCTCCGAAGAAGCCGAATATCTGCACTTACCGATGATAAACGACCCTGCTAAAAAATAAACGCCTTTTGCTTCCCGGTGTGTTAATCGTTACCTGACAATTTTCATATTTGCACCGGGCTTTTGCCCGCGAAGATTTTTATGGCAGCACAATCCTCTCTGTTCGGAAGTTCGGTTGTACCGTTCAGGCTCGTGTTCCTTATGTGGGCTACTTTTTATCTTGAACTAATGCTGGGGATACCACTCAGTGCTTTTGGTATAGAGCCGCGTACCTTTCATGGATTGATCGGCATCTTTACGGCCCCGCTGATTCATGGCGATTTGATTCACCTCATCTCCAACACAATACCCATGCTCTTTCTCGGGTGCGTGTTGTTCTTCTTTTATGGAAAGATAGGAGGGCAGGTGTTCTTCCGCGCTTATTTCTGGACGAATATACTGGTGTGGTTATTTGCCCGCCCTGCCAACCACATTGGTGCGAGTGGCGTAGTATATGGCCTCGCGTTCTTTCTGATCTCGTTCGGATTCTTTCGCCGCGATTTTTTGTCCATCTTCATCTCCACCATCATTCTGTTACTCTACGGGGGTATCTTCTACGGCGTGTTACCAACCGATCCGCACATTTCGTGGGAGTCGCATTTTGCCGGAGCATTGGTGGGCATTACAACGGCGGTAACGTTCAGTAAACAGAAAAGTGTAAACTGATTTCGGTTGATAATTTTGTTTCATATTTGCAGCTTGACTGATTGGGATATAGCACTATGGATGCAACGGTAAAAAAGATATTGGGCGATCTGAAAAGCAGGAAGTATGCACCCGTTTACTTTCTGCAGGGAGAAGAAACATTTTACATCGACATGATTGCCGATTATGTAGAAGCCAATGTGCTCTCGGATGCCGAGAAGGGCTTTAATCAGGTAGTGGTATATGGCAAAGATGTAACCATGTCTACCGTGCTTACCCATGCACGGCGTTTCCCCATGATGGCCGAGCGCCAGGTGGTGATCGTGAAGGAAGCGCAGGATATACAGGATCTTGGTAAAGATATAGGGGGTAAATTACTGCTCGACTACCTTACCAAAGCAGTACCCAGCACTGTGCTCGTGTTCTGCCACAAACATAAAAGCCTTGACAAGCGCAAGGAGCTTGGTAAAAAGATCGATCAATACGCAGTTACCATCAACACCAAAAAGCTATACGATAACCAGCTGCCGGAGTTTGTATCCGAATATTGCAAGGAAAAGAAAGTATCGATTGATGATAAGGCTATACTCGCCTTGTGCGAGTTTGTAGGCAACGATCTGCACCGACTGGCCAATGAGGTTGACAAGCTTGCTATATCCCTGACTTCCGGAGAAAGTATTACAGCCGAGCGTGTGATGAACCAGGTAGGGGTGAGCAAAGAGTATAATATTTTTGAACTGCAGAAAGCCATCCTGCAGCGCGATACATTGCTTGCCAACAAGATTGTGAACTACTTTGAAAGCAACACCAAGAAGAACCCCATGATACCGGTGGTGGCATATCTCTTCTCTTTTTTCAGCAAGCTGCTGGTCGCATCGCAGGCCACCGACAAAAGCGATAAGGGGCTTGCTAGTGAACTGAAGGTGAGTCCGTATGCTGTGCGTGATTATAGCCTTGCTTTACGCCAGTTCCCGCTTGCCAAAATCATCGATAATATATCTTCCATTAAAGAAGCAGACCTCAAATTGAAAGGTGTTAATACAGGTTCAGCCGATGAAGGGCAGATCTTTCGTGAGCTTGTTTGGCGTTTGATGAACTGACAAGTTCAACGTTTCATGTTCAAGGTTCAAGGTATCGCGTTCAAGGGTTGCCCAAACTTTAAACCTTGAACCTTGAACTTTAAACGGGGAGCGTTATCTTTAAGTCCATGCAAATTCATCAGCGCGGATTTTTTTATACTCACTTTTTTGGTTCTTTATTTGCAATAATTTTCAGAGTGCGCTGTTTTAAACTCAAATCCTAATTACCGTAATGTACAGATTGATAGCTTCTTTATGGCTGGTTTTCATCGTTCAATGCATGTATGCACAGGATCAACTGTCGCAGAACAAAGTTGAAAGGCTTTACCACCGCGGAACAGAACTTATACAGCACGCTAACTACGGAGCCGCACGCGAGGTGTTCTCCGATTTTCTGGCGCAGGCATCACCTACCGATGCACGCAGAGGCGAAGCAGAATACTATGTAGCCTTCAGCGCACTGAACCTCGGCCACAAAGATGGCGAGAAACTCATCGATGAGTTTATTACTCACAATCCCTCCAGCCCTAAAGCATCTACAGCCTATTACGACCTTGCTAACTTCTTTTATTCCGAAGGAAACTATATCAAGGCATCCAGCTATTTCAAGAAAGTAAATTTCCCGGCACTCACTTCGGAGCAACAGAATCAGGGACATTTCAAGTGGGGCTATAGTTATTTCAACCAGAAAAAACTGGATGAAGCACTGGAGCAATTCAACTTCGTAAAGAAGCAAAGCACAGCCTATACACCGGCTGCTAACTATTATGCCGGCTTCATCGAATATTCCAAAGGACAGTATGACGATGCCATCGCAGACTTGAAGAAGGCAGAGACGAATCCATCGTATGCTACAATTGTGCCCAGCCTCATCGCCAATATATACTATAAACAGAAAAAGTACGATCTGCTGATCGAGTATGCCAACAGCCTGAAAGGTCGTTCTGATATAACCAATGCGGACGAGATTGCCATGCTCGTAGCGGAAGCGAGCTACTACAAGGGAGATTTTAAGAAGGCAGTAGAATCGTATCAAAAGTATTTTGATACCAATGCAAAAGCGGAGAGTGGTTTATTGTTCCGTGCCGGGTATGCCAACTATGTTACCGGCAATACCGAACGAGGCATAGAGTATCTCGATAAAGCGGCCGCATCAAAGGATACCGTGAGCTATTATGCATCGTATTATCTTGGTATACTTCACCTTAAAAAAGGGAACAAGCCGCTGGCGTTAAATGCATTTGACTATGCACGCAAGAACCCGAAAGACAAGAGCCTTGCCGAAGAGAGCACATTCCAGTTTGCTAAAGTATCATACGATATAGGTAAATCCGATCAGGCGATCAGCGAGTTTGAAAAATTTCTGAAGACCTATCCCGTAAGTGCACACACCAACGAGATTAAGGAGTTGCTTGTGCAGGTATATGTAAACGGCAATAACTTCAACAAAGCCATTGAATATATAGAAGGGCTGCCATCGCGCAACCAGTATATTAACCAGGCTTACCAAAAGGCGGCCTATCTCAAAGGTGCTGAGCTATACAATAAAGAAGATTATGCAGAAGCTGTAACCTACTTTTCGAAATCGCTCGAACAGCCTATTGATAAGAATTATGTGGCGCTGGCCGCCTTCTGGCGCGGAGAAGCGTACTCACTCGGAAAAAAATACAACGAAGCAATAGCTGACTATCAGCATGTGGTGTCTCTCGGGCCAACGGCCGATCCGGAAGTACTGTTAAAGAGTCGCTATGGCCTGGGCTATGCTCATTATAACCTGCAAGCCTATGACAAGGCACTTTACAACTTCAAGGAATTTACGAACAAGGCCAATAAGAATACGCCAAACTATGCCGATGCCCTGGTGCGCCTCGCAGATTGTTACTATGTGAACAAGCAATATGATGACGCACTTGCTACTTATAACCGTGCGAAAACAGCAGGCTCCTCTGATACAGATTATGTATTGTTGCAAGCCGGTGTAATGAGTGGTATACAACGTAAGTACAGCGAAGCGCGCAACCAGTTGAACGAGCTCATCAAAAATTATCCGAAGTCGCAGTATCGCGATGAAGCGATGTATCAGCGTGCGTTGTTTGAGATCGAGCAAAGTAATTACCAGGCTTCTGTAGAAGGCCTCTCGCAGTTGATTCGTGAAAGTCCGGGCTCACGCTTTCTGCCGTACGCATACGAAAGGAGAGGAGCCTCCAACTACAACCTGAAGCAATACGACAAAACCATCAACGATTACCAGACGGTAATCAAATTATTCCCGACTCATCCGCTGGCAAAAACAGTACTCATGCCGTTGCAGGAAGCATTGAATGCTGCTGGCCGTTCCGGTGAATTTCAGAGCAACCTCGATGCGTATGCAAAAGCAAACCCGGACGATAAAAACGTAGAGAGCCTCTCATTTGAAACCGCGAAGAACCTGTTCTTCGATCAGCAGTATCAGCAGGCCATCAGCAGTTTGAATGCATTTATAGCTGCATATCCACAGTCATCCAATGTAATGAATGCCAGGTTTTATGTGGCAGAATCTTATTACAGACTACAGGATTTTAACAAGGCACTGCCAATCTATACCGAGCTAAGCAACGACATGACCTATAGCGATGGCAACAAAGTTGTGGGCCGTATGGCAGAGGTATATTATAAGCAGACAAACTATAGCAAGGCCGTTACGTATTTCCACCGACTGGAGAAAGTTGCATCCAGCAAGAAAGAACAATACAATGCCTGGGCCGGACTCATGGAATCGTTCTACCTGCTGGCACAGTATGATTCTGCGGATGTATATGCCCGCACCATTATCGATCGTGGAAATATCAATGCCGGAGCACAGAACAAGGCATCGCTATACCTGGGCAAGACGGCATTGGCACGCGGAGATTTTGAAGGCGCCAAGGACGAATTTCTGAATACATTAAATGCTGCCCGCGATGAGTATGGCGCAGAAGCGAAGTACCTGCTGGCCGAGATATTCTATAATCAGAAAGAGTATAAACAGTGCTACGAAACATTAATGGGCCTGATTAACGACTTTGCTACTTACGATGCTTGGGTTGGTAAAGCCTTCCTGCTGCTGGCCGATAATTTTACTGCGCAGAACGATGTGTTCCAGGCGCGTGCCACCCTGCAGTCGCTGGATAAATTCCCGCTTCAGTCTGTGAAAGATCAGGCAAAAGCCAAGCTCAAACAGCTTGAACAGGCAGAGCTTGAAAAACAAAAACAAGTAGAAAGTGATACCCTGGACAATTGATCGTTTACCATTTTTTGCGATGAACAAAACTACCATGCATACTTCCAAGCTTGTGTCTGTAAAAATCTTTGGTCTACTCGTAACCATGACTTCCTTTTCGATAATGTCTTTTGCACAGGAGCAGAAGCCTAAGGAAGATTGGGAAGGTGATATAGAATCGCGTGAGATCGTGATTCAGAACGAGCGTCAGATATCATTACCCAAGGCTAATCGTAACTTTGATAAAATACCGCCGAAGCCATCGGAGACGGCTATCAAAGCGCCGGTAACGTACGACTTCCGGTCGTTCAGCTTTCAGGCACCGCAGATCAATCCGCAGGTGCGTCCGCTGAAGTTAAAGGTAGAGAGCCCGTCCGATGTATACGGAGGTTTCTTACGGCTGGGCTACGGTAACTATGCATCGCCTTTGCTGGAAGGGTATATCAACAACAGAAAAGACAAGAACAAACTGATCGGCGCACGCATCTATCACAGCAGTTCAGGCAAAGGGCCGGTAGATGGTAAAAATTCCGGCAGCGGTATGTCAAGCCTCTCGCTGTATGGACGTTCCCTGAACGATGATATAGCACTATCGGGCAACCTGGGATTTGAGAATCGTACCACGCATTTCTATGGTTATCCGAAAGGAGAACCAATCGGTAAAGATTCGCTGAAGCAATCGTTCAACCTTATCAAACTCGGTGGTGAGTTATCGAACTCGCGCAACTCAGACCTGGCGTATAAGTTAGGAGCTAACTTCAGTTACCTCGCTGATAAGTATAATGCTCGCGAAACCGAAGTAGACCTCGCATTCAAGTCAGGCTATAAAATTGATGATGACTCCCGCCTCGATCTCAAGGCCGACTATACGGTGATCACGCGCAAAGACAGTAAGGTAGATGCCAAACCACGCAGTCTCTTTACCGTTGCTCCTTCATACGAGTTTTTGCCGATTGAAGATTTGAAGCTTAGCGTAGGATTGATCGCAGCATACGAAAATGACTCTATCGACTCCAAGAATTTCCATGTATACCCGAACTTCAAGGCAACGTATCCGCTGAGCCCATCGGTAGATGCAGTGGGATTTCTTTCCGGTGGTATGGACAAAGTATCGCTGCAGACACTTACCAACGAGAACATGTGGGTGGCACCGAATATAGCCATCTTCCATACCAACCGTGTGCTTGACTTTGGAGCCGGGTTGAATGCCCGTCTGGGTAACAAAGTGGAGGCTCACACAGGGCTTTCAACCACGTTGCTTAAGAACTGGTATTCTTTTGTGAACAGGGAAGGAGATCCGTCCAAATTCAATACTATATATGACCGTGGTGCTACGCGCAGAACTAACTTTTATGTAGCATTGAGCTATGCACAATCTGAACTGGCCAAGTTTATGGTGCGCGGTGATTTCTATTCGTACGGCCCTGGCGACTTTGCAGAAGTATGGCATCGCCCTACCTCCAAACTCACGGCCAACGCTTCCATCAATGTATACCAGAAACTGATTTTTAGTGCCGATGTTATAGCACAAGCCGGTATGAAAGCACTTAACCCCGAGACAAACGCGGTAGTAAAACTACCCGGAGCCTTCGACCTCAACTTCAAAGCCGAGTACTTGTTCTCACCAACCTTCTCTGCCTTTGTACAGCTGAATAACATAACTTCCAACAAGTATCCGATCTATCTCAATTATCCTGTGCGTGGCTTCCAGGCATTGGCAGGCATTACGTGGAGCTTTTAGGAAGAGCAATTGGCTACTAGCTTCAGGCTACTGGAGGGAGCGAGAAACGTTATCTGTTGCAAGTTAACCGTTAATAGCGTGCAGTCAGGTGTTTCCTGGTTGATTAATGTTCTCTGTTCAATATTCAATTACTTCGAGCAGCAACCGGCCGGCAACTCGCGGCTTCCACTCGCAGCTCAAAACTCACGCCTCGAAGCTAACACTATATATCTGGCATGATAATATAGTGCTTCCACATGCCCCCGGTATACCCCGTAATAAGCGGATAACTTGCTATAGCTTTGTATAGGTCAAAATTTAGCTTATTTTTGTATAATGACCTTTTTCTTAAAACCCTAATCTTAATAACCAGCGCTCATGGCTAAAAGAAGAAATCAAGACGAAGAAGCACAAGACAATATCAATAATGAATCAGACGACAGCTTTGGTCTTCCCGAAGTTGAGTATGAACCTCTAAAGCGTGAACCAGAACCACAGGCTGAAAGTGAGCCAACCTATACTACTACTCCCGAACCTGAACCGGAACCTGTTGCCGAAAGCAATGATGAGGAAGTAGTAGAGGAGGAAGAGACTATGGAAGAAGAGCCGCGCTATAATTCCAATCGATCCTATACGGATGAAGAAGAGCGTTCACCGGTCTGGCCAAAAGTATTGATCGTATTGCTCTTGCTTGCGGCAGTAGGAGCCGGGGTATGGTACTTTGGATTTTATAAACCGGAACAGGACAGAATTCAGAAAGCCATGAAGGAAAAACTGGATCGTGAAGCCGAAGCTGCCAGCAAACTGGAGGCCGATCGAATCGCTGCGCTGAAACGTGAAGAAGATGAAAAGAGACGTGCAGACTCATTGGCAAACCTGAAGCCGGCTATCGGAACGATTGAGACATTAAGTGAGCGCACCGGCCGTTATTATATAGTAGTGGCGAGTGCTATAGATGACGACCTGATTGCCGACCACGCGAAGAAACTCAGCAACAGCGGAGTAACCTGCTATATTATTCCGTCACATGGCAAAACGAAATTCAGCAGGCTGGCCGTTGACTATAAAGATACCTATGCCGATGCCCAGGCTACTGCCGATGGTATGAAAGGCGGAGATTATGGGAACGAAATTTGGGTAGTAAAATACTAGATCAACCAATAGAATATGACCGAGCGCCAGGAGAAAAAGAATGAGTTAGTAGCTTTTCTTACAACTGTGGGGATACACGCGGTAGCATTGCTGCTGATGTTCTTTATTGTTGCCTGGCGCCCGATGAATCCTCCGCCAGGAGAGTATGGCGTTGAACTCAACTTTGGCCTGGATGATCAGGGCAGTGGTGACATACAACCCGAAACTCCCGTTGGGTCTGGAGGAACGCAGGAAGAAGAACCGCAGAAGAGCGAACCTCAAACATCAACTCCGCCACCAGCGCAAACCACAACGCCAGCTGAGGACAAAATGCTGACGACAGATGAAGATGATGCTCCGGTTATTGAGAAAAAGGAAGATAAAAAAACAGAGATCAAAAAAGAAGAGGTAAAGAAGGAAGAAGTAAAGACCGTTGAGCCTCCCAAAGAAAAAGTTATCGAGAAGCCGAAAGAGGTAAAGAAAGAAGAGACTCCGAAGAAAGAAGAGCCGAAGGCCGTATATAATCCAAACGCACAGAATACAGCATCCTCCAATAAAACATCCGAAGGTAAAGCTGGCCAGCCCGGCAACCACGGTGACGATGAAGGCAAAGTAGGTGATAAAGGCAGCCCCGAAGGAAAACTGGATGCCAAGGCACTGTATGGCCAGCCCGGTGGTGGTGGCGGTAATGGAACCGGTTCAAGCCTTACGCTGTCAGGCTGGGATTGGGATGAAGTGCCCAAACCGGTAGTGCCTAACAATGAGTCTGGCAAGATTGTATTTGAAATCGTAGTAAACGCCGATGGCGAGTTGGAGAAAATTAGCATTCTCGAGAATAGCCTGAGTGCAGAAGCAGCCAAAGCATGCCGTCAGGCCGTTGAACGCCTTACATTCACCAAGACCGGTACCAACGTACCTACACTGTCTAAAGGTAAGATTACGTTTTTGGTACGCGCCAAATAATTTCGCATGAACAATCCGTACGTTGCCTTTATACAGGATGTGCTCATCACCCTGCATGCCAACATACGCGACCTCAAGGAACGCAGAAACTTTGCCGACCCCGAAGAGCTCACCTACATTGAAGCCAAGCTCCTGGCCTATAACGAAATGCTCTCCATACTCCGCTCCAGCGCCGATGATACCGGCATCGATCGGAAGGAGGTAGGACTGTAAGGAAGATAGCTGCGAGCTGTTAGTTAT
>NZ_DAIQRQ010000022.1:0-72646 GCF_036786105.1 Ohtaekwangia sp. | reverse complement strand
TGAAAATCAGCCTGACAATGATTATACTGATTGGCAACAGAGGTAAATGTCTGCCTGTTGCTTTCTGTAATGTCTACAGCTGGATGGGTCGAATCTACAAGGTGACCATCCCTATCTATAAGCCTTCCTTCACTATCTGTTAAATACTTCTTTTCAAAAGGTTGATAGGGCGCCAATGCATTAATCAAATTGGCAAGGCTGGTGTTAAGAACGCCCATTGCTGTTTGCATGTCATTCTTAAAATTCGTATCAATGGTAGCAGGAAGGGAGCAGGTACCAAAATTATAATCCAAAGCATATTTCAACTCCTGGGTAATTTGCTCGCCTTTACTATTGGAAGTCACAATCCGTGTAGGGTATATATGGCTGGCATTATCGTAGAAGTAATTGCTTTCACTGGTATGCGTTGCTGATCCATCGTCACTATACACAGTTTCCTTTGTATTTTTGATCTGGGTATAGTCGCTGGTGAGTGTATACGAATCCGATACCTCATAAATATCCATGAGCAGGCTGGGTTGCGTTACATCGGGAGACACCAATTGGCTACAGTATTCAAGTCCCGTGGTGTTATCAGCAGGCAAAACGGTTACAGCTTTATTCACTGTAAAACCTGTAAAAGCTTCCTTAATAGTCAATTGATATTGAGAAGCACTTGCCCTTACCGGCACAAAACCACTGCCAGTATATTTATAGTCTGTCTGCGAAAGTTGTTTGACATCAAGCAATTGACTGCTTTCTGTTCCGAAAGTATAAACCGTCTTTCCTGTTCTGGTATTATCCTGGGTAGATTCAGTAACTTCGCGATAATAAAATTGACTCTCCGCCAAATCGCTTAATGCCGATCGCACGCTTGCGACATAAGAAGAATTATAGTAGCCAGCACAATTGTGGCTTAAGTTACTACCTGTTGTGAGAGCCGTTTTCATGAGCTCAACACCATCGTTATAGGAGTACTGTTTGATAAAAGCCGGGATAGTACTGCCGTTACTATACGAAGATATTTGCTTTATCCGCAAACCAGGCCCGTCAGCCAGTGTATTTATAACCTGGTAATCATCATAATTCAGAATGCCGTAGGTTGTAAAAGTACCATCTATACCAACCAGGCCTGGCTCACTGCTAACCGAAAAGAAATATTTGCCCTCTTCTAAAAACTGTGAACCTGTCAGATTTTCGCCTCCGCTGGTATACACGGGCGATGTATATACGGGTGGACTGGTAGTTCTGTCCTTATAGATACGTACTACAGGTCGGGTTGGATTTTTATTCTCATCTAAATCACCATAATTAAAGTGAACTACCTGAGCTTTGTTAAGCGTAAATGATTTAAATACCTCTGTATAGCCATTCTTTTGATTATTGGAATCAAAGCTAACATCACTTTCAATGCTTGCCGCTGTAAAATTTGATGTTACATAGCGCTTTCCCGATTGATTCTGTTCAAAGTCAAAGGTCGATCGACCACCTGTGGGGTATTCAATGCTTTTAATCATACCCCTTATTGAATAGTTTATATTGGGATTTCGATCTGCTGCGGCACCGTAAAAAAGGTTTTTATCTTTAGGAAACAGGTTAGTATTATTTGCACCGTTGTAATATCCCCAATAATCAACACCGTCCGCCAGATCGGTGCTCAGGCTGTTACCTTCATTATAATATTCAAATTTGTAGTGCTGATCTGTTACAGGGGTAGCAAATTCACTGGAATTATCGTACCGCATTTCGTATACTTCTTTCAACTTGAGCTTACTGTTGCCTCCAAAATAATCATGTACCAATACTATATCTTTTTGAAAGCTGGAACCTTGCGGTCCACGAACTGACACCCTATCGAGGGCCTTGGCGCCTTCACCAGCAACTATGTCCAACCGTTCTTCGGATGAGCCCATAAAAGAGATAGTCCCATACCGGCTAATGACTGTCGATAATACTTTAGCATTTATATGATCTCCCTCGGCATACGCTCTGCTGAAGGTCTCACCGCTTGAACTTTGACCAGTATAATTGCGGGAATCAATCACACACCTGTCTGTGAAGGTTGAGGGTTGCCTGAATGAATAATCGCTATACAAATAAGATATAGTATCTTTTCTGTCTGCCGTTATAATCTTGCTTATCTGCCACGATGACGTGTGCACCGGTATTTCCGACCCCTTTGTAAAAGTAGTTTCAGTGTCATCAAATAAGTATATGTTTCCCTTATCGTCAATCATCTTAAAGCCCGTGGCCGTGCTTCTTATTTTTATATTCTGAAATGGAAAAAGATGGGCTTCACCCTTTATCAGAATGAATTTCCCGCTATATTGTCCTATATTAAATATATAGATATCAGATTCTGCATCGATTTGTCCCAATGCTACGTTGTAACAAAATGGCTGACTCCAGGTCATTGCTGTTGGATACACCAGATCATCATAATTACTTCCCGGATTACGTGTGTCATCCAACTGGCCCTTAATTATTTTGACGATGCTGCCTCCCCCCTGCAAATTCCATCCAAGTCCACACCAGGTAGCTGTTTCGAGCGGCTTGAATCCGTTATAATTATAAGATAGCGCAAACGGAATTGTTAACCCGGAAGCCTTTAACTCAAATATAGGTACGCTTATTTGCGGCATACCCGTATATTGCGTTACGGGCAAAACCCCATATTTCGCCATGGCTTCAACTTCAGGTGAATGAGGGATGATGTCTGCCCTGGCTTTAAGGGGGTCCATTCCAGTATCTTCAGGAGGCGCGTTTCTCGCATTATCCTGTGCATACAGCGTTATAGCTTGCATACAGAATGCCCAAACAAAATACTTGAAAACTACCTTCATCCGGAATGGATTCAATTTTGGTAAAATCATATATCACATTAATAATGCCCAATAAACAACTACTAGCGCCACCCATTACTGAGCCGCAAAAGGATCAATGAATTGAAATGAAAGCAAAAAACAGTCGCCCAGGAAAACTTAGCGCAGGCGGCAGAGGGATGCCCACAAGAGAGAGGAGACGCCAAGTTGTACAGGTAAACAGGTTAATGCAAACGGTTTTACTTTAGTATATCCTATAGTTTTACACAACTATAATCGCTACTGAAATAAAAGTGGTTGCAAGATAAAACCGTTCAGGCGTTCTTCAATGGAATAGAATTAAAAAATTTTCGATTAACGGTATAAATATTGAATGCAAACGTAATCTGCCCGTCCAATGGATATACCCTATCCTGGTTGATTAATTCAGTTTTTACTAACCGGTAACGTAAACAAAAACACACTCCCCTTCCCTTCTTCACTCTCTACCCAAATGCGGCCGCCGTTCTTTTCGATAAATTCTTTGCAAAGTATAAGGCCGAGGCCGGTGCCTTTTTCGTTGGCGGTGCCTTTGGTGGTATGCTTGGTATCGATGCGGAAAAGTTTAGCGACTATATCTTTACTCATACCTACCCCATTATCGGCGATGGATACAACGACATGGTCTTGCTGTGGTTTTATACCCAGGGTAATGGTTCCTCCTTCGGGAGTAAATTTGATGGCGTTCGAGATGAGGTTTCGCACTACCGTATTTACGGAGTTGCGATGTGCATATATAGGTTGCTCCTGGTGGCAGGTATTCTCAATGGTAATTTTCTTGTTGTTGGCCTGTGCTTTCAGGAGTTCTTTATTTTCTTCCAATAATGTAGCAAGATCGAACTTGTCGGACCTGAACTCGATCTGTCCGGTTTGCGAGCGCGACCACTCCAATAAATTCTCCAGCAATGCAAACAGGTTCTTCAATGACTTATCCAGATCCTGCGCCAGCATTTTGATCTCTTCTTTACTCAGACTATCGGTGTGATTGATCAGCAAACCGGAGAAGGATGTGAGCGAGTTCAGCGGTCCTCTCAAATCGTGACTGATAATGGAGAAGAATTTATCCTTCGTAGCGTTCAAATCCTGTAATGCTACATTCTGTAATTGTACTTTGTCGTTCGCTTCCTGCAATACCTGGTTCGAACGTTTTTTCACGATATAGAGGTATGTTACCAACACAACGATAACAAGACTCAGGGCGATCAATACAAACAACACATTGCGGAATTTCTTCTGTGCTTCAATTTCTTTTTCGCGTTGTATGCGATCGGTCTCCAGCTTGTCGATCTTCGCTTCGCTCTTGCCCAGCTCATAGCGATTTTCTTTTTCGAGCAGCTCCCGTTCATTCTCTGCATTCAAAATAAAATCGTTGCTCACCAGGTATTGTTCTTTGCTGTCGAGTGCATTTTTATAGTCTCTCAGCTCTTTATAGCTATAGCTGAGGTATTCATAGCTCCTGCGCATCTGCTGCTGATCCTGCAGGCCTTTGCCCGCATCGAGGGCAAGCTTCAGGTTGGCTATAGCGCGCGAGTAATTCTTTTTCCCGAAGTATAGTACGCCTATATTGTTATACGATTCGGCTATACCTTGTTTGTCTTTCAGCTCCTGGCGTATCTCCAGCGCTACAATATGATTAGCGAGGGCTTTGGCATCGTTCTTCATCAAATGGTATAGCTCGCCTATATCGTTGAGGGACACCGCTTCATTCTTCCGGTCATGTATAGCCCTGCGAAGCGCAAGTGCCCGCTTGTGGTGGCTCAACGCTTCGGTATATTTGCCCTGCTGGGTATATAGATGCCCGAGGTTGAACAATGCCTCGGCTTCAACCTGCGGCTGGTCCAGGGGTTCTTCATACTTCAGTACCAGCTCATAATTTTCGAAGGCTTCTTCGGTCTCACCCAGGGAAGCGTTCACACGCCCGAGCTTGTTAAGAATTAAAACATAATAATGAGGATCATGAAACTCTTCGCTGATAGCAAATGCGCGCTTGAGGCGTTCAGCACTTTTAATATGGTTTTCTACAGCTTCAAAAGCTTCGGCCAGGGCAAGGTTCGAAAAGATCTGCTCGCGTTTCAGATCAAGGGAGTCTTCAATGGCAAGGGAGCGGATAAAAAGTCCAAGCGCCACCTCGTAGGTATGGGCACGCGTCAGGTGAATCAATCCTATTTCTTTTAATGCTTTTGCTTCAGCAGGTTTATCGTTTCGGGCTTGTGCCTGGTGCAGCTTGGCCGTAGCCTGTTCGAGCTCTTTCTCAATCGGCCTGCGCTTCCCTGCCTGAAAAAAACTCTCGTACCACGCGATGGATGCATCCGGCTCCTGCTGTGCGGCAAGCGGAAAAACGCTGACTAACAAGAGGCAACCAAAAAGAACTCGTATCAAAAAGGGCATTAATAGATTTTACTCCAAAAGTGTCGAAAAAGTAAGAGTATTAGAAATAGAAGTTAACGGTAAATATTACACCCGGGCCGCTGTTACAGCGCACTTCCCGCTTCTGATCTCACCCAACTATACATTCACGAAAGGCAAGCGAGGCGTGGTAACAACCTTCCGGCAGAATTGTTCCCGCAGGCTGGATGATTTTTCAGTTCCATGTTATCACTTCCTGTACCGCATCCGGGCTGGTACATTATTTTATCACCGATCCGATAGCGGAACACCGCGATAAAACGCTGAATATATGCCCGGAGAAAAAACAGAATTGAATGATGCACTGCATTGGTATAAAGATGCGGTGATCTATGAACTGCACATCAAGGCTTTCCGTGATGGAAATGGCGATGGTATAGGAGATTTTGATGGCTTGCTCGAAAAGCTTGACTACCTCAAAGACCTCGGGGTTACCGCTATATGGGTGCTGCCATTCTATCCATCGCCCCTCAAAGACGATGGTTATGATATTGCAGATTACTATAACATTAATCCCGCCTATGGTACGATCTATCAGTTCAAAAATTTTTTGAAGGAAGCGCACGATCGTAATCTCAAAGTGATTACCGAGCTCGTCATCAATCATACCTCCGATCAACATCCGTGGTTTCAGCGCGCGCGGCAGGCTCCGAAGGGTTCGGATCTCCGAAACTTTTATGTATGGACGGACGATCCTACCCAGTACAAAGACGTACGCATCATCTTCCAGGATTTTGAATCCTCTAACTGGACGTGGGACCCGGTTGCGCAGCAGTTCTACTGGCACCGCTTCTTTTATCATCAGCCGGATTTGAATTATGACAATCCGTTGGTGCAGCAGGAAGTGTTTAAGATTATTGACTACTGGTGTGCTATGGGAGTTGATGGATTCCGGCTGGATGCTGTGCCATATCTCTTCGAGCGCGAAAATACCAATGGCGAAAACCTGCCGGAGACACACGCCTTTCTGAAAAAACTACGCAGGCATGTTGATAAAAATTATCCCGGCACGTTACTGCTGGCGGAAGCAAACATGTGGCCGGAAGATTCTGCTTCGTACTTTGGCAATGGCGATGAGTGCCACATGAACTATCACTTTCCGGTGATGCCGCGCATGTTCATGGCTTTGCAGACGGAAGACCGTTACCCGATCACCGATATATTTGATCAGACGCCTGCTATACCGGAAACATGCCAGTGGGCAATCTTCCTGCGCAATCACGATGAGCTTACCCTGGAGATGGTAACCGATGAAGAGCGCGACTATATGTATAAAGTATATGTAAAAGATCCGAAGGCGCGCATCAACCTGGGTATACGACACCGGCTCGCTCCGCTGATGGGGAACAACCGTAACAAGATCGAGTTGCTTAATTACCTGCTGTTCTCTTTGCCGGGCACACCGGTGCTGTACTATGGCGATGAGATTGGCATGGGCGATAATTTTTACCTGGGCGATCGTGACGGTGTTCGTACACCGATGCAATGGTCGTCAGGACGCAATGCGGGTTTCTCGGAGTGTAATCCGCACAAACTATATCTTCCGGTTATACTCGATCCGGATTATCATTATGAATCGCTCAATGTAGAAATACAAAGTCGCAATACATCGTCATTGCTGTGGTGGATGAAGCGCATCATCAATAAACGCAAACAGTATAAAGCATTCAGCCGCGGAGATATGAAATTCATTGCGTGCGAAAATGCCAAAATACTGGCCTTTACCCGCAACTACGAAGAAGAAAGTATACTCATCATCGTAAACCTGTCGCGGTATACCCAGCCGGCAGAACTCGATCTGAAAGAATACCTGGGATATGTGCCGAAAGAAATATTCAGTAACAATAAATTCCCGATCATCCAGGATGACGGACGTTACTTCTTCACCATGAGCGGTCATGATTGCCAATGGTTTGTATTGGATAAAGTTCACCCCGATCTGAACCGCCGGCAAGGTATACCCGAACTGGCACTGCACGATTGGCGCGAACTTACAGAGAAGAAGATGCTGGAAAATCTTTCTGCCAACATTTTGCCGGAATATATGTTGAAGATGCGATGGTTTGGCGGCAAAGGACGCCCGGTGGAAAACATGCAGATCATTCAGCATGCCACGGTGCCGCTGGCAGAGAACTTCGCGGTTATCTTCCTCATTGAAGTATATTATCAGAGTGGCTTATCGGAAGTATACCAGTTGCCGGTGGCGTTTGGCAAAGGAGCCTTTGCCAATAAAATTAAAGAGAGCTGCCCGCAATCCATTGTAGCATTACTCACCATTGGCGAAGAACAAGGCGTATTGTACGATGCTATTTATGGTCTTGAATTTCAACTGGCCATAATTAACAGCATGGCGGGAAATCAAAATATAGGATTAAAAGACAGTGAGATCCGTTTCTCCGGCAATCCGTTGCTGGAAAAACATGTACAGGAGCATGAGGCGATAAAACCGCGTGTGCTGTCGGGTGAACAAAGTAACACGTCCATCGTGTACGACAATCGCTTTTTCCTGAAACTATACCGCAAAGTAGATCGTGTGATGAATCCTGACCTGGAGATCATTTCATTCCTCAGCGACCAGGCACATTTCAAATATGTACCGCCTTTCGTTGGAGCCGTGGAGTGGCGTTATAGTAACGATGGCATTGTGCTTGGTATGATGCAGGAAATGGTTGAGAACAACGGCGATGCCTGGACGTACATGCTGGACCGTCTCGATGACTTCAATGAAAAAGTACTGTCGCATGTAACCATTGCCCAGCCGCTGCCGCCACAGATTGGCAGTATTACCAATCCGGTTTCATACGATGAAGTACCGGAAGGCATTCGCGAATTTATTGATGCTACGCTGGCGGAGCGTGCTGTGCAGCTGGGTATACGTACGGGTGAAATGCACCTCGCACTGGCAACTGGCTATAATCTTCCCGCATTCAAACCGGAAGATTATTCACTGCACTATCAACGCTCGTTGTTCTCGGGATTGCAATCGCTGGTTCGCAGTACATTCCAGAATCTTACCCGGAATCTTTCGAATGTATCGGAAGACGTACAGCATGAAGCTGCCGATGTACTTTCGCTGAAAGATGATATACTGGCACTGTTCAGAAATATATACAAGCGCAAAATTGATGTGGTCAAAATCCGCATTCATGGCGATTATCATCTTGGCCAGGTATTGTTTACCGGTAAAGATTTTGTGATTACCGATTTTGAAGGCGAACCTGCACGAAGCTATAGCGAACGCAGATTAAAGCGCTCTCCGCTTCGCGATATAGCAGGGATGGTTCGCTCCTTCCACTATGCAGCATACGCAAGTTTGTTCCTCGACAACCAGATACGAAAAGAAGACTATCGCCAACTGATTCCGTATGTTGAGCAATGGTATCATTACATCAGCGGCTTCTTTGTAAAAGCATACCTGGACACTGTACAGGGCAGCGCTTTCATTCCCAAACAAAAAGAAGACATGGATATACTCATGAATACATTTTTGCTGGAGAAAGCCATCTACGAATTAAACTATGAACTGAACAATCGTCCCGACTGGGTTATCATTCCGTTGCGTGGCATTCAAGCCATTGTAAGTAAAGAAGAGAAGAACGAAGAGTTGGAACTGGTATCGGCCGTGTAGATTTTGGGATTGGAAGATTGAAAGATTACAAAATTGGAAAATCAGAAGATTAAAAATCCAGGCATCTGGAACCTAATCTTTCAATCTTCTACTCCTTTACCGGGCGGCACAGTTTTTTAATTACTTCTGCAAACCAATCAATAGTACCATGAATATGAAAAAGTATGTACATGCGCTTTTCCTGTTAGCCATTATGATCGCTGCGGTATCGTGCGGCAACAAACAACAGGACAGTAAAGAGGAAGCTCAGGATGCCAACAAAGAGAAGCTTTCTGACACCGACTTGAAGGCAGATGGTGATTTTGCTGTAGAAGCTGCCGATGGCGGTATGCTGGAAGTACAGCTTGGCAAACTGGCTGAATCCAAAGCTATAGATCCGCAGGTAAAAGCATTTGGCCAGAGCATGGTTGCCGATCATGGCAAGGCAAATGAAGAACTGAAGTCGCTGGCGCAACAGAAAAATATAACAATACCCGATTCACTCAGTGACAAAAATCGCAAGAAGTATGATGAGCTGTCGCAGAAATCGGGAACAGAATTCGACAAAGCGTACGTCAGCATGATGGTAGATGACCATGAAAAAGACATTGACGCTTTCCGCAAGGAATCTGAAAAAGGAAATGATGCCGACCTGAAAGCATGGGCTACAGCAAAACTGCCCACCCTCACACACCACCTGGAAATGGCCAAGCAAGCCAAAGAAACACTGGATAAGAAAAAGTAAAATCTCAGTTTAGCTATATATAGACAAGCGCCCGACATTTCTGTTGGGCGTTTTCTTTTTACCGGTATATCATCCGCGATTAAAGAGTGATACGAGGCTGCGAAGCTCTTCTTCTTTTTCAGCTGTGATGGCTCCGGGCAACATTCGCCACAACCAGTTGGCATCTGCAGAACCGGGGACATTCATGCGCGCTTCTTCTCCAAGACCTAATATATCCTGCATCGGTATAATGGCCGTGCGGGCTATGGAGCTATAGGCAAGTCGCATCATCACCGTATGAACATTGGTGTCGCGTACGGAAGTGCCGGTATAGGCTGCCAATTGCTTTTGATGTGTACGCTGCAAATCGTTTCGATACCAGCCTTGTGTTGTATTGTTATCGTGCGTGCCGGTATACACTATAAAATTGGTGTTGGTATAATTATGAGGCGCATATACCGAGCTGCTCACCGAGTCGCTCACGGCAAACTGCAGCACCTTCATTCCCGGCAGTTTAAAGGCATCGCGCAGCTGGTATACATCTTCGGTAATATCGCCCAGATCTTCTGCTATAAAGGGCAATGTACCTAATGCCTGTTGCAGCGTATGAAACAAGTCTGCACCGGGTCCACGCTTCCACTGTCCATTAATCGCTGTTGTTTCTCCTGCGTGTACTTCCCAATACCCGGCAAATGCACGGAAGTGATCGAGGCGCACAATATCAAACAGCTCCATATTTTTCTTTATTCGTTGCACCCACCAGCTATAACCGTTTTGTCGCAACGCTTTCCAGTTATATACCGGCATGCCCCACAACTGCCCGTTATCATTGAAGTAGTCGGGCGGAACGCCCGCCATGGCGACTATATTTCCTGTATCATCGAGGCTGAAAATCTCCGGATGAGCCCATACATCGGCTGAATCGAAACACATGTAAAAAGGCAGGTCACCAAGCAATTGTATATCGAGGCTTTCACAATATGCACGAAGCCGCTTCCATTGACGCGCAAATATAAATTGCAGCCATTTCTCCTTTTGTATAGCTTCTGCATGTTGCTGTGTAAACTCATGGAGGGCTCCTACATGGCGATGTTTATACTTGTCGGGCCAGTCGCACCAGCAGTGGCCCCCGTGTTCCGACTTCAGTACTATATAAAGCGCATAATCCTGCAACCAGTATGCTTCACGTTCGGCAAAAACATCAAAGCGTTTTTGCAATGACTCGTGATTTCCCTTTTGAAAATTCTGCCAGGCTATATCCAGCAACTGCTGCTTTATTTTAATCGTGGCAGTAAAATCGATCCGTCCTTCGTTTGGCAAATGATAGGATTCAAGTTGCGCGGCCGTGAGCAACTCTTCTTTCACAAGCAGCTCAGGACTGATCAACGCGGTATTTCCGGCCATACTCGACAATGCGCTATAGGGCGAGTAACCATTGACAGCTTCCGTTGGGTTGAGCGGAAGTAGCTGCCAGTACGTTTGCCGGCTTCGGTATAAAAAGTCTGCAAATGAATATGCCTGCGGGCCGAGATCGCCTATACCAAAGGGAGCCGGCAATGAAGTAATGTGCATCAGAATGCCTGCAGCTCTTTCTTTGGGTGCACTCACCAGTTTTAGCACTGCCAGCGGCAGGGTTTGAAATATAGTCTTGACCGGGAGAATGCCATCGTGTTTCCGGGTTGTTCCGGTAAATACATGCTGCCATGTTTCGGGTGCCTCACCGGGTATCACAATGTGCGTATCTCTCCAGTTGATTGCATCCGGGCGTTTACGTTGCTCTGCACAGAGCGTTGCCAGGCGAAGCGGCGCCACTACGATATACCATGTCTTTCTATGCCGGCGGGCAAAAGCCAGTATATGTTCTTTATAAGCTCCTTCTACTGCCAGCGGTATATATTCACCTTCGGCGAATACTTCCGGCGAATGCTTTCGCATATTGGCCAGGGTATACACGAGCCACTCTTTAATGCGTGCATCGTTGCGATTTATCCACAACATGCGAATCAACGCTCCTGTATCAGTGGCTGTATGTGCCTGTATATCTTCCAACGCCTGCATACGGCGAGTATACTCAACCGGCCGGCGGTTATCAGGGTCTACCAGGCTCAGGTCCCAGTATTCACATCCCTGGTATATATCGGGTATACCGGGACAGGTAAATTTAAGCAACACCTGTGTGAGGGAGTGAACAATACCAAAATCGGCAACGGTTTTCTGAAATTTCTCGAAGCTTTTCCAGAATCGTCCTTTCTTCTCCAGCAGATAATGAATAAAATTCGTTGTCGCATTCTCGTACGATTCATTGGGTGACTCCCATCGTGAATGGCGTTTTGCTTCGCGAAGTGATTTTATCAGGTAAGCAACCATGCGCTCTTCTACATCTTCTTCCGGTTCGAACGGAAAGGCACCCACGAGCGTCTGGTATATAAAATACTCATCGTTGGCATCGGGCATGCCGAACCTTCTGGCACCGGCATTCATGGTGCGCCACTGTTTTACAAGGTCGATCCACTCATCGGTTAACTCGCTCAATACATTCAGGCGTGTACGCACATCTTCACCCCGCTTGGTATCGTGCGTGGCGGTGGCATTCATCGTCATGGGCCAATGCGTTTTGCGATTGATCATCTGCGTGTGAAAGGCATCGCGGGTCATGCCAAAGAACACGGGCGAGTCGCCTACTTCATTATGGCCTACAAAACGATTGTAGGTATACATCAGTGTATCTTCCACTCCTTTTGCCATGAGTGGCCCCGTAAACTGCATACAACGCATGTAGAATTTCAGCGCACGTTCCTGATAATCGGGAGTCTCCCGCGGAGTGCGCTCCAGCAACACATCTTCCAGTATATCTGCCACAGGCGCCAATGCAGCGTTGTGTTCACGGATGTTGTTGAATATAGCATGCACCGAAGCTGATTCTTTCTCCGACAAGGGCATGCGATTGCCGTAGTAGCGGTATACCGGGCAACGGATCAAAAACTCGGCAATGGTATTTTTAATATGCTCCGCATCCAGCGTGTTCAATATAGCCTCATCCATCAAGTTCAGCTCCAGAAGGTAACGGTATAAATTATCCAATTCACCTCCCATGTACTTGCGAAGTATAGCCGCTTTCTTATCCCATATCTTTTCTTCCGCTGGTTGATTATCTTTTAAAAGATCTTTGTAAAAAGTTGAGAATTTTTCTTCTGATCCCTGTGCCGTCAATACATTGTTTACATACGCCAGAAAATCATATCCGGTAGTGCCCTGCACAGGCCAGGCCGGAAGATCTTCATGGGCCTGTAATATTTTTTCAACTACAATATATATATCGGGTCCTACCAGGTTGCGCAGGTTCTCCAGGTATTGCGTGGGGTCGTACAACCCATCGATGTGATCAATACGGAGTCCCTGAAATATACCATCCGCTACGAGTGTATGAATAAAACTGTGATACTGTGCAAACACTTTTTCATGTTGCATGTTTACACCAATGAGGTGCGTAATGGTAAAAAATCGTCTGAAGTTTATACGCTCATCTGACTTCTGCCAGGCATCCAGTTTATAATTCTGTTCAGCAATGATGGGGCGAAGCTGATCGGGCTGTTCGTTTACAATTTGTATACGTCCATCAATATAGGGACGTATGTCCGGGTTGCTCATCAATGCATCGATCTGCAACAGCAGCTCATGCCAGCGTAATGTATAGGCAAGCGGATCATCAATCTGGTGTAAGGCACCAATCTGCTCCACGAGTACACCAATCGCTTCGGGTGCATCGGCAGCGGCCAACAAAGTGGCATACGAGCGCGGATGCAGCGGATAGGTGTTGTCGTAGTATCGCAATACGAGCCGTTGGCCTATATATTCAACTTGTAGTTCGTGGTTAAATAAAACATCGTCTATAGGATTGCCGAGAAACGGAAGGATCAATCGGCCCTGAAAAAATTCACTCGTCCACGAAAGATCAAAGAAGGACGCATATACCGAATACCGGCCTTTCTCCAATACATCCATCAACCATATATTGCCGGGATGAACAGCCATGTGGTTGGGAACGATGTCTTGTATCCAATGTATACCGGCCTGCTTCAGTCGATGGCTGATGTTTCGCAGTTCCTCTTCGGTACCAATCTCAGGATTGATGCGCAATGGATTTACCACATCATATCCATGTGTGCTGCCGGGCACTGCCTCAAATACAGGCGATGCATAGATGGCACCGACTCCGAGCTTTTCCAGGTATGGAATAATCTCCTCGAAATCGCGAAAGGTAAATTGTTTATGAAACTGTATACGATATGTAGTAACCGGATTAACCATAGGTTGCGGCATAAAGTACAATTGCATGAGGCGGAAGCGTGATCACCTGTGATTCCCACAAAGTTTCCGAAGAAGCGGATGGCCCGAGAAACTCAGGATCGGCTGAATCAAGTATCTTCTGCCAGCGATGCGGCCAGGCTACGGTAAACGGCTGGAGTGTATCGGAAAAGTTCATAAGACAACGCACATGCTGTTCGCGATGCCAGCGATGAAGCTGCAGGGTTTTATTCTCCTCATTGCACTGCACTTCGAGTTGCTTCCTGTCGAGATGACGGAGTGCAGGATTTTCCTTGCGCAAAGCAATAAGCTTTTTATAGTACGACAGCAAGACAGCGTGCTGGTCTTTGTCGATCAGTTCCCACTGCAATTTCGATTGCTGAAATGTTTCTTCAGACTGCGGGTCGGGGGCCTCGCCTGCTATATGAAAGGATGCAAATTCTTTCTTTCTCCCCTGCCGTATACTTTGTACAAGCTCTTCATCGCTATGACTGACAAAGTATAAAAAAGGATGTGTTTCCCCATATTCTTCACCCATAAACAATAAAGGTAAATATGGACTGACGAGTGTAGCACCTGCCATGAGCTTAGCCAGCTCAAAATTTACCAACTGACTGGTGCGCTCTCCGAGCATACGGTTTCCCACCTGATCATGATTCTGCGAGAACACCACGAACTGATGGCCCGGGTGTTCGTCTGTTTTTGTACCAAATGTTTTTTGCCGGTGTGGTGAATATATACCATCGTATACATACGCATCGCGATAGGCTTTCGCCAGGTGACGAACGCCATCGTAGTCGGCATAATAACCGGTACGTTCGTGCCCCGTAGTGACGCGCAGGGCGTGATGAAACTCATCGCACCATTGTGCATCCATACCATAGCCGCCTTGTTCGTAGGGAGAAATAAAACGATTGTCGTTTAGATCCACTTCGGTAATCAGGTGATGTATGCTTCGCGATTCATGTATATACTGATCTACATGTTGCCTCATCTCGCGTAAAATATGCGTGGGGCTGAAATCCTTGATAGCATGTGCTGCATCAATCCGCAACGCATCGATATGAAAATCTCTGAACCACATCAAAGCGTTCTCTATAAAATAGTGCCGCACGCCATCGCTGCCGGCATCATCAAAATTCACGGCATTGCCCCAGGGTGTTTTGTATTTATCAGTAAAATACGGTGCATATTCCTGTATATAGTTTCCCTCCGGCCCCAGGTGATTATATACTACATCGAGCACAACGGCCAGGCCATGCGTGTGGCATATATCTACCAGGTACTGTAGCCCCTGGGCACCACCGTACGACTGCTGTACAGCAAAAGGAAAGACACCATCATAACCCCAGTTACGACTGCCCGGAAATTGTGCTACCGGCATGATCTCGATGGCGGTTATCCCCAACGAGAGCAGATAAGGAATTTTCTTTTCAATAGCACGAAATGTACCCTTATCGGTAAAGGTGCCTACGTGCAGCTCATAGAATATATATTCATCGATCGGTATATTTTTCCAGAGCTGGTCATTCCATTGAAAATGATTCAAATCAACAGCCTGTGAAGGTCCGTGTACGCCCTCGGGTTGCGAGAGCGATGCCGGATCAGGAAATTCTTTCTGATCGTCAAGCACAAAGCTGTACAGGTCGCCCGGGCGCAACAGGTTGGTTGTGCAAAGCCAGTAACCGTATTCCTGCTCCTGCAATCGCAGCAACTTGTTATTGTCGAGCAGGCGCAGGCACACTTTCTTTACGTTCGGCGCCCATACAAGAATTTCTGCAGTTCCGTCTCCCCGGAAATTTACTCCTATTGAACGCCTGCTATGCTCTATATTTCTTATCATACACAATCGGGTGTAACAGCAAAAGGATAGAACGTCCTTCTACTGATATAGTCTTAGTCGCATCATATACTTTCCCCTCTCCCTCACCTACTACACCCGCTGCTGTGTTCAGCAGCTCGATCCATTTTTTACCATATTTTGCCGGCGGCAATTTATACTGCAATGCTTCATGGTGTGCGTTGAAGATCAGATAAAAACTATCGTCTATCGTTTGCTCTCCCTTCGGGCCCGGCGTGTGTATACCTCTGCCATTGAGGAATACAGCCAGTGACTTGGCAAAATCGTGGCTCCAGTGCTCTTCGCCCATTTCCGTTCCATCGGGCAGAAACCAGGCTATATCTTCAAGACCTATACCTTTAATAGGCTGGCCCTGGAACCAGCGCCTTCTGCAAAATACCGGATGGTTCTTGCGCAAGGCTATTAACTGCCGTGTAAATTCAAGCAGTTCGTTATCGGCATCCTTCCAGTTGATCCACGATATCTCGTTATCCTGGCAATACGCATTGTTGTTACCTTTTTGTGTGCGGCTGATCTCATCGCCCGCGAGCAACATGGGCACGCCCTGCGAAAGAAAAAGTGTAGTGAGTAAATTACGTTGCTGTCGCTTGCGTAATTCCAGTACAACAGGGTCTTTCGATGGTCCCTCCTCTCCGCAGTTCCACGAGCGGTTATGATTTTCACCATCGTTGTTATTCTCACCATTGGCTTCGTTGTGTTTATCGTTATAAGACACAAGGTCGTTCAGGGTGAAGCCATCATGAGCGGTGATGAAATTTATACTTGCTGTAGGACTGCGATAATCGCCCTGGTACAGATCGGAGCTGCCGGTAAGGCGCTGTGCAAACTCGCCCAGCATACTATCGGCACCACGCCAAAAGTCGCGCATGCAGTCTCTGTATTTACCGTTCCACTCCGCCCAGTCAGAAGGAAATTTACCTACCTGGTATCCACCTTCTCCTATATCCCACGGCTCCGCGATAAGCTTTACCTGCGATATAACGGGGTCTTGATGAATAATATCAAAGAATGCACTGAGCTTGTTTACTTCATGCAGTTCGCGGGCCAGTGTAGAAGCTAAATCAAACCGAAAACCATCTACATGCATTTCCAATATCCAATAGCGCAGGCTGTCCATCATCAGGCGCAGTACGTTCGGAAGATTTGCATTCAACGTATTGCCCGTTCCGGTAAAGTCCATATAGTAACGCTTGTCTTCGTTCACCAATCGATAATAACATTCATTATCGACACCGCGAAAACAAAGTGTGGGTCCCATATGGTTGCCTTCTGCTGTGTGATTATATACTACATCGAGTATAACTTCAATGCCTGCTTTGTGCAATTCCTTCACCATGTTCTTAAACTCGGTTACCTGCTCGCCCAACACACCACCGCTTGAGTACCGTACTTCCGGTGCAAAGAAACCAATGGTATTATAGCCCCAATAGTTAGTCAATCCCTTTTCAACCAGGTGACGATCGGCTATAAAATGATGCACCGGCATCAGCTCAACGGATGTGATACCGAGATTTTTCAAATATTCAATTACTTTCGGATGAGCCAGCGCGGCATACGTGCCCCGTATATCTTCCGGTATATCCGGATGCAGCATGGTGAAACCGCGTACATGCATTTCGTAAATGATAGTCTTGTGATAAGGAATACGGGGTGGCTTGTCGCCTTCCCAGTCAAACTGTTGATCCATTACCACGCACTTCGGCAAAAAAGCAGCACTATCGAGCTCGCTATAGCTGAGATCTTCATCTATATGCCCTACTTCATAGCCAAAGAGCGAATCGTTCCATTCTATCTTTCCGGCTATAGCTTTTGCATAGGGATCGATCAGCAGTTTAAATGGATTGAAGCGCTGGCCGTTCTTCGGTTCATACGGACCTTCTACCCGATAACCATAAAGTTGCCCGGGTTTCATATCCGGTACATAGACATGCCATATCTGGTGTGATCGCTCAATCATTTTGATTCGCGCATACTCTGTTTCATCTTTAGGATTTTTAAAGAGACAGAGATCAACACCGGTGGCCTTGTCGGCATATATTGCAAAGTTTACTCCGTTGCCATCCCATATCGCGCCTAGCGGATAGGGACTTCCCGGATATGTTTTAATTTTTTGTGTTGTTACAGGTTCAACATCCAGTTCATTAATGTTCATACGTATTCTCCAGGTTCATAGCCCATGTGGGAACGTGTAGCTTTCTTCTCCCTTCTTCAGATTGTATGGCCCCGGCTTTTTGATTGTTTACCGGATGGCGCTCGTGCTTGCCTACCTGGTAAGCAAAATCATTCAGCACATTCATATAGTTCATGAACGCTTCATACGGTGAATTATAGGGACTGAAGTATGCATGCACATTTCCATCATCATTCTTCTTGGTTGACATATAGTAAAAATGATCGCTCGTCTGCAGCCAGCGCCAGCGCTCCAGCAGTTCGGGATCGTCCAGATTTTTAACTTCCTGTTCAAGTTTTACCAGCGTATCGAATGCATCGCGTTGCATATCGTTGCCCAGCCAGGCCGACAAATCGCGTTCCTGGTCTGCCCATGATATATAGGATGGTACCGACAATACATCGTATGGTTTTACCTGTTGTATAACTTCAGAAGGTGTTGCCATCTGAAAGCGTTTCTGTTTTGCTACGGCTTTCAGAAATCCTTCGAGGAATTTTAATATACCTGTATTGCGCTTCTGATGTTCGCCAAACGTTTCATAGTCCATGGCGAGCACCACCAGATTTTCATGTGCCGGTATACCATTCAGCCAGTTCATATACTTTTCAACGGTAAGCCGTTGTCCGCCCTGGTTAAAGCGGAATGCTATATCATCGCTGAGGTGATAATTGCGTGGAAATATTTTCAGCATCTGCTGTTCAGGATGCTGGTATAGATGGTGCGGACTGCGATGATGCAAAACGCGTTCGATACCATCCACAAAGATGCCGTTGAAGCCAAGTGCTTCTGCACGTCTTCCAATCTCATCACTATAGATCAGTTCGGTATTACGAAATACAGACGGGCGCACACCAAAAAGCTCGTGAAGTTTGGCAGCGTGGTCCAGCACCTGCATTTCAAATTCATCGCCCGGTATAAGGCAGGCCAATGAATGATGATCTGTTTCCGACAAAAATTCGACAGAAGATGTAGCTGCCAGTGCACGGAAGCTGTCTAACACTTCGGGAGTATATTCGCGAAACTGGTCGAGGCATACACCCGAAATGGAAAACACAACTTTAATCTGCGGATAATTGCGAATAAGTTTCAGCAACAGCGCATTTGTGGGCAGATAACTTTCTACAGACACACGCTCGGCAATCAGTCGGTTCTGTCGTTCATCAAAATATTCTGCACTTGATCCAATATCAAAAAACCGGAACGGGCGCAGTCTTCTGGGTTGATGTACTTGAAAGTATAATACCAGGTGTTGGGTTGTTTCAATTAAGCTCATAGTAAATTGTTTTAATTTTTTTAGCTGCCTTTTCCCACGTCATGTTCTTGATCTCATTGAAGCTGTTCTTCTTCAATGTATCCGATAAACTTTCGTACGCTAACACATTGCAGATGGCATCGGCCAGTGCATCAATGTTCCAGAAATCGACCTTGATGGCGTGCGGCATTACTTCTGCCACACCCGACTGGTTTGACATAATTACCGGTACACCCGCCTGTATAGCCTCCAGGGGCGTTATACCGAAGGGTTCGGAAACGGATGGCATTACATATAGATTGGATATAGACCAGACTTTATCAACGCTTTCGCCTCTTAAAAAACCGGTAAAGTGAAAGCGAGACGAAAGCCGTAACTGTGCCACCCGCTCAACAACCTGCGGAAAAAGGTCCCCTGAGCCTGCCACTACAAAATGTACATCCGGAAACTTCTCTAACACTTTGCGGGCCGCCTCTATAAAGTAAAACGGCCCCTTCTGAAAAGTAAGTCGCCCGAGAAATGTTACAATCTTGGCATTATCAAATGGCTCATACGATGCCAGTGCTTTATAGCGTTCGCGTGGCGTTATACCATTGTGTGTAACTTCTACTTTATCAGCATCGGCCTGATAGCGCGATACCAGTATTTTTTTCGTCCAGTTGCTTACAGCAATGATGCGATCGGCCGCTGCTATACCTTTACGTTCGATCTCGTATACTACAGGATCTACACTTTCTCCGGAGCGATCATATTCCGTGGAATGTACATGGGCAATCAGTGGCTTGCCACTTGCTTCCTGCGCGGCTATACCGGCAGGAAATGTCATCCAATCATGTGCATGGATAACATCAAATTCATATTGCGTTGCAAGGGCTGCAGCTACTTCAGCCAATTGTTGAGTCTCCAGTATAAGATTGGGACCATACGTTCCTGAAAACCGATGGGTAAACGTATCAACAATCTCAATTTCTTCTTCCACAAATGATACTGTAGGATCAAGCTGATAGTTCCAGCTCTCCATGGCAACAAGCGGTGTAGTACTTCTTGCCGTGCGATAGGGTGAAAGAAACGATTCTACTTCGAGTGTGGTAATATGCATGTGTTCGCCTTGCAATATTTCACCCGGCTCTTCAATTCTTTGTGTAACCGTTATGCGGCGCCTGTTTGCGGGAACAGGAACCATGCCGGCATCAATGAAGTGTACCTTTGCAACATTCTCATTGCCATATAACTTTGGTACAACAAACAAAATATCAACTCCTTCCTTAATCAATGATTTGGTTAGTCCAAAGCAAGCGGTTCCAAGTCCTCCCGAAATGTGCGGAGGAAATTCCCAACCAAACATTAACACTCTCATATCAGCGATCTCCTCATAAATTTTATGTGTCCAGACAATTACTCACTTACCAAAAAATTGCAGCGCTATTAATTTCTTTAATTTTTATGCCAAGCAATAGCAAGTGCGTGATTTTATTTTCACGTTATAACACAGAGGAGTATATGTATCGTGTTTTCTTATACTTTTCTTCACACATCGTTAATATGTTGATACATCAAATGCAACCGGTATACAGTATATATAGTATAGATGTTATAAAGCTTTTTTTAAGTAGTGGGAGTTTTCTGTAGCACTTTCATCAATTCCTGTTCGTTGGTAAGATCAAGCCGCAGCGGAGTGATCGACACCCACCCGTTATCAATGGCCCAGCGATCTGTTCCTTCTTCAGCAGCCTCCAGGGGCACTACGGTAAACCAGTAATGTTTGCGGCCCATGGGGTCAGTACCCGGAACAATCTTGCCATCGTATTGCTGCACGGCCTGTCGTGTCCACTTTATACCTACCGGGTTAGGTGGAAAGTTTACATTTACCAAGGATAGGTTCGGGTTCTCCAACAATAGCGAAAGTGTTTTCTCTACAAAGGGTTCTAATGTATTAAAGTCAGGCTCTGCTTTACCGGCAGGTGTACTCAATGCTATACCTTTCATGCCCAATAATACTGCCTGCTTGGCACCTGCCAGCGTACCGGAATGCCACATGGAATTGCCCAGGTTGGAACCCATATTTATACCGGAGAGCACTACATCTGTGCTTGACAAATGCGAGCCGAGTGCTACGCAATCAGCTGGCGTACCATTTACCCGATAGGCCTCTATATTTCCGAAGTTGATAGGCGACTTCTTATAGAACAATGGACGTGATGCAGTAATGGCATGTCCCATGGATGACTGCTCCACATCGGGCGCTACTACACGTACTTCGCCGAAGCGGGCGGCTATCCTGGCAAGGCACGCTATGCCAGGGCTATAGATGCCATCATCATTTGTGACAAGTATTTTCATGCAAGACTTCTTTTCTATCGAAATAAGATCATTAATATTCGTACCAGGCACTATAATTATTTCCGGAGTGCTATCAGAATGAAGTCGCTCGTATGAAGTCAGCAAAGTTTATACACAATCCCAAGGCAGGAGAAGGCTCTGAGATCGAACACAAAATCGTTTCATCACTACTAAAAGCCGGATATACATGTAGCTATTCCTCTACAAAAGAAGAGGGATGGGAAAAATTGGAGGCAGGCGAAGAAGACTTCATTGTTGTAGCAGGTGGCGATGGCACCGTGCGGAAAGTAGTGATTGAATTATTAAACAAGCGATTGCCTATTGGCCTTATACCACTCGGTACTGCCAACAATATTGCCAAAACACTCGACTTGCCGGAAGACGCTGATTCGATTATACAGGGATGGAGCGCCCAGAGGACAAGACCGTTTGATGTAGGACGCATCTATAATCTGAAAGAAGAGAAATTCTTTCTGGAAGGACTTGGTTTCGGAGTTTTTCCCAAACTGATGCGGGCGATGCAGAAGGAAGGCAAAAAGAAAGAGGTTCCGGACAAGAAGCTGCGCACAGCCCTGGAGTTGCTTCACGATATTATTATGACCTACGAAGCGCGCACATGCCGGATACAGATTGACGATGCCGAATACAGCGGTAACTACCTGATGGCTGAAGTGATGAACACACGATCAATCGGCCCGAACCTGAACCTGGTTCCGTTTGCCGACCCGGGAGATGGCGAATTTGAGGTGGTATTGATCGCAGCCGCTCAACGCGACCAATTTGCCAACTATATTCTCAGTAAGATTATGGGAAAAGAAGAGCCTGCCTTTTTCAACATTCTCAAAGCCAAAAAGCTCAAAATATACTGGGAAGGCGTTCACCTGCACGTAGACGATGCCTACATCAAATTATCGAAGGCCATCGAGATCAAGGTGGAGCTGCAACCCGATGCCGTCCGGTTCCTGACGGTTGAACATTGATGATTTTTACCCGGATATTACATCGGTCAGAAAAAAAATTTTAAACTTTTTTTTGGACTTTTTTTTCAATACATATCTAAAACTTAGGTATATATTTTCAAAATTTATACAGGTAATTATTGTATATATCCCCCTTGTACTCATTAACTCGAATTTTCGGGTATACCATATTCGGTATAATTCAAATATACTTGTACTATAACCGATAGCTTATACCTAAAACGAATCAACTCAACTACATTATATCTATGAAACGAAAACCTATCCTATCAAAACCTGCGGTCATTATTATGGCGCTTATTATCAGCACGGCATGTTCAGAGCATCCCGTAACGATACAGAACGATTCTCCCGGCAGCTCAGGCACCGGTACAGTAAGCAGTGCAGCGCGAACTGAGCAACAGACAAATCCTTTCAACCCAACGGTAGGTGCCCCTATTGATTATGACCAGGGCGAGCGTTGGATCGACAATTACGAAAGCTCCAGTACCACTCAGGCAACTTATACCATTAAATCCGCTCCACTGGCCGCCATTCTAAGCGGTGGTAACTGCGTGGGCATCAGCCTGGTATATGCCGTGGACTTTCAACATCGCTTACACATACTCCCTATTGGTGTGAATTCGAATGGCCGGTGGATCAAGTCGAAAACGGTGTACACTCAAAATGGTGATGTAACGTGGCAAACAGCACAATGCTGGATCAAGAATTATACGGGGTCGGTACAGTCTCACTTTTTCGGGCAAAATACGTTCTCACGCCTGTGGACCGGCGGTAAGGCAGATGTGGTGGTATCGTTTGCCAGAGACGACAACAATAATCCACAATTGCTGTTAACGGCTCCTTCGCCAGCTCGCACAAACGGCAGAACGGCAGGCTCAGGTTATGAAGATGCATCTTCTCCATGTCCACCGGTATGTCCAAAGTAATGAGCGATATGGTGCATGAAATCTCCAAGGCACTGATTTATATCTCTTATTTTTCAATCGTTGTGCCTATCTATTTTCTCGTTAGAAGAAA
Organism: Ohtaekwangia sp.; assembly: GCF_036786105.1. NCBI lineage: Bacteria > Pseudomonadati > Bacteroidota > Cytophagia > Cytophagales > Fulvivirgaceae > Ohtaekwangia > Ohtaekwangia sp. Next base: position 49,141 of record NZ_DAIQRQ010000022.1, on the reverse strand, counting down.
ACATGTTTTGAAGTTTCGGCAATACCGGCTGCTGGGTATTTTCTTCCTGGCATCGGTAGTTACGGATATTGGAAGTTATATATTGGCGAGATACCAGATCGCCAATATATTCCTGATCAATGTTTACTTTATCGTCAGCTTTGGAATATTGAGCCTGATGTACGCACGCTTACTTCGCAATGCAAAGCCTGCCATATACTCGTTCTTTGCATTCAGCGCGGCCGTATTCGTTATCGATACATTCTGCATTCACGGTATAGAGCGCATGCAGAATTACGTTACTACGCTATGCAGCGTATTGGCGCTTGGTTATGCCGTTGTATATTACGACCATCTGTTGGGTACAACCGATGCCCAGAAGATAAAGCGGTTGCCGTTCTTCTGGATCAACACCGCTGTGGCGTATTACTTCGGACTCAACCTGGTGATCTTTATCTTCAGCACATTCGTATTTGAAAACCTTCACGAAGATGAAGTGCTCACCGTCTGGATGTTTCATAACCTGAATAATATTATGAGGAATCTACTGCTCGCAGCTGGGCTATACTATGCCGGGGAAAAGAGGAGTTGATTGTCTATGAAAATTGAACAAGAACATCTGATAACGGATAACTAATAACCGGATAATGAATACTTATTTTCCGTGTCATTCTGTGAAATCTGTGGGAAATAAATGCATTTTGTTCCCGCAGAAATCACAGAATAGCACAGATCGTTACAGGGTAACCGTTAGCATACTCTTCCTGACAACGATTAACAAATGTCGACCCGTTGGAAATTTGCTATCAGTACTGAAAAAACAGAAATTTAAAAACTCGCTGATATTAGTGTAAGCTGGCTGTTCTCCGCTAACTATTCACTTCTACTCTAAAGTGATCGAGCCACTCCAGAGCTTCGTTCTGCTTGTTGAAAAGCTTGGTGGTAATGGAAAACTTATTTACTGCGCCTAAAATAAGATTGATATAGTATAATTTGAATGCATTACCATTGGTAACGATCGCTGCTCGCCTGAGTCCCGCCTGTGCGGCTAACGGCATCATCTCTTTTTCAAACCACTTGCGATTATCCGGACTGATTACACCCTGGCGCGATATATCCGAAAGCATACAATCCACCGGGTATTTCCTGCCATACTCAAGCATGGCCATAAACGGTTTTTTATATTCTTCGGTAGAAGGGCTGCCATCCCAGATCAACACCAACAGTCGCTTTTCAGGATAATAGGTTACAGAGGCATAAGGTGCCTCAAAAACTTTCGGGTTCATGCTTCGAATCTACAAATATTTTACACGGCAAACATACCTCTCGCTCTATTTCGCCATTTGTTCACGTAAGCAAAACAATCTTGCCAATATGCTCGCTGCTCTCCATAAGGCGGTGTGCAGCGGCAGCTTCTGCTAAAGGAAAGGTCTTGTAAATAACAGGCTTTATTATACCGGATATGAGCCATGGCCATACATATTTTTCGAGGTTGGCAGCTACAGTCGCCTTAAATGCACTATCGCGAGCCCGCAGGGTCGAGCCGGTAATCGTAAGGCGCTTGCGCATGATCTGTGAAAGTTTCATCGACACTTCATCACCCCGCATTACATTGATCAACACAAGTCTTCCTTCTTCCGCCAGTATATCAAGATTGCCCGAAGTATAGTCGCCACCGATCATATCCAGTATAACGTCTACACCTCTGCCTTCTGTTACCTGCAGCATAACATCTCTGAATTTCTCTGTTTTATAGTTGATTGCCCGACTGGCACCCAGCGACTCGCAAAAGTTACATTTCTCTGCGCTGCCTGCTGTGCTATATACCGTTGCTCCCCACGCCTTTGCCATCTGTATAGCGGCTACCCCTATACCACTGGAACCCCCATGCACAAGCAGGCTCTCTCCCGACTGCAGTCTTCCACGGTCAAACACGTTGCTCCATACGGTGAAGAATGTTTCGGGCAATGATGCGGCCTCAGAAAAATCGAGGTTGGCAGGTATAGGCAGGCATTGTCCTTCCGGCACGGCGCAATACCCGGCATATCCACCTCCTGCTACCAAGGCACATACACGATCTCCAATGTTCCAGCGAGTCACTCGCGTGCCAATCTTCGCTACAATGCCTGCTACTTCCAGCCCCGGTATATCTTGTATTGTTCCTGCAGGGGGCGGATAGTGACCTTTGCGCTGCGCTATATCGGGACGGTTCACACCTGACGCTTTCACTTGTATAAGCACTTCCTGTTCAGCAGGTTCAGGTTGCGGGCGCTCCTGCAACTGCAACACTTCCGGGCCGCCCGGTTGTTCAATCACGATCGCTTTCATATACTATACATGTTCTATGAACAATGTTAGTAAAAAAATGATTACTTGGGATTGACCTATCCCCCACCCATCTGGGCACGAACAAAAAATGGGCACACCCGAAAGTATGTCCATTAAAATTTATTTCCCGGGAAGCAGAAGAAGATTTAAATCACTCGCGCGGGAGGATTAACGGATGACAACAAATACTGTTAAAAAGGGAGGAATTGTACTACTTGCAAGACTGTTGTGCACGCTCGGACACTGTTGAAAGTGCAGAGTTATAGTCCAGGAGATCTTTTGTCTCCTTATCCAGTATCACCGTAATCTCTTTAATTACCGTGTCGAGCTCGTTCGCACATTTCTCCAACATCTCAATATGTGAATTAAACGTCTGGGGTGAAAACTCATCTTCTGATGACCTGGTGAGTTTGACCAGATATACAAGACCCAGAATCCTTGCCAATGGCCCACGTACTTTGTGAGAATTGAAAAATGCGTACTCAATAAGCTTCCGATTCAACATCTGGATATCTTTTGTTCGCTCTTCAACCAACGCTTCCAGTCTTTTACTGTAACTGGCGATAACCTCATTTTGCGCAGATACTTCAGCATTTGCCTCCTCCAATTTTTTATTGGCCTCGAACACGCGCTCACGTTCTCTTTCAAATTCAAGTTTATACTCAAAGCTGATATAAAGTATATTACCGATACGCATCAGTATTTCAAGAACGTTCATAGCAACGTGATCATCACTGCGCAAATCTGCAACCCATTCCGGTCGATAGAGCTGGGTAAGGATCATACCCGTCATAATCATCAAATAGAGAGCAACGAAAACTATGCGCTCCCGGCCGGTAAAAATAATGATCAACGCAATGATAAGACCAAACATGTCGAATCCATTCACGCTAAACATACCGCCCTGAAAAAAGAATCCCGCTGTAATCGAAGTCATAATCATGCCAACGGATACATATTTAGACCATCTGGAGCCGTGGCTGCGGATTACCCATATATAGCAGGCTACAAAAACCATCGCGGTAATAACAGCTTTCAGAATATTATCAAAGCCGCGTCCACAAATAGCGTCGTACAGTATATAGATAAAAATGATCAATACTGTACTGCGTAAAAAACGCAGTAAAATATTCACCTCAAGCGTAAAGCTTTGCTGCGGATATGGATTGATCAGTTTCATTTGCATCATTCTGTTCCTGAATTTGCTAACAGGCACATGGTATGATCAGTACATCTTTATTTATGAACCAGGCATGCCTGCATGTTGAGAATAGTATACGCCTGCTCAACATTATCAACATAAACGGTTTCAATCCTGGCCTCCGTTAATTTCATAAAGTAACCAGTGGCACCGCTGTCGCGATACGTGTTCTCGCGCACTACCATAATTCTTCGGAATCTTTGCTCCGGGCGGACAATTGAAAAGTATTTCTTTACATATTCTGACAGTGCCAGCACAGCGTACTGCTGCGACTCAAAACTGATCCCCTGATGGTTTAATGTATTGAATATGATTGCCGTTGGATAACGCTCTGCAGCCAGATCCGACATACTGTCTATACCGGCACGAAATATACTCTCGGGTGTAAATCCCTCCCACGTTACCTCCATAACCTCACCTTCCAGCATGGTAATGGTAAGATATTTACGACCCGATATAGTAGTGAGCTTCAACAACTCTACTGCACTCACGGAGCTTTTACAATTTGTTATTGTTTTATTGCGTGACATCCCTGTGATATTATTCGATAATCCTACACTTCCTTTTCTTCATGGCACTTACCCTGTCTGGCAATACCGTTTCAGTTTCTGACAGCAACTTTATATACCAGCCTATACTATTGGCCCGCTTTCAATCTCCGAAGTTCTTCTTCTGTAGCTTTAAGTTTCTCTATTATTTTAGTGGTAGCCTGCCGGTTGCTCTCCGCTACTTTTTTAGCACGTTCAGCTTCTTCTTCCCGCACACGGTCTAATTCCTTTTGCTTGCGCACCATTTCCTCCTGGGTGGCCTGCAGTTCTTCGAGATTCTGGCGCATCTCCTCTTCTGTGGAGCGCATCTCTTCTGCCTGACGCTGTGATGCCTCCAGCAGACTCTGCATCTTATCTGTGGTTCTCACGGCCTGCAATGCAGACGCTACAAACTCTCCTGCCTTCTCAAGGAATTGGATCTGGTGATCCTCAAATTTTTCAAGGCTTGCAAGCTCAATGATCGCTTCTGTTTTATCGTTGTACTTCATCGGCACAATCAATAAACAGCCTGGCGTTGCTTCGCCCATACCGGATGTGATATAGGTATACCCCTGCGGAAGTTTGGTAAGCATAGTAGTTTGCCCTTCCAGATAAGCCTGACCGATCATGCCCACGCCAATCTCGATTCTGCGCTCAATGAATTTTCTTCTATCGAAAGCGTAGCAAGCTGCCAGCTCCAGGTAAGGTTTTTGTTCATCTTCTTTTATCACAAATAAACCTCCCTGCTGCGCCTGCATGTAGCGGGTTAAGAAGCGTATTACTTCCTGCGACAATTCACTCAGATTATTCTGATGATTTCGTACCGTCTCCGAAAATTTGGTAAGTCCTTCGTTTGTCCACAACCTGCGCTCTTCCTCGCGTTTCATCTGCTTCAGCTGATCACGCATATTGGTAAGTCTGCCCGCGAGGTTCGTTTCGTTCAAAGGTTCGTTTTCATCATTCAAACCATTCCACTCGATGCCATATTTACCCTGCGATATACTCTCAATAAATTCGCTCGCCTGCTGCAGGTTCACGATGGAGCTCTCGATAACTTTCTTCGGATCTGTTATTGTCTGGTCGGTACCGGGGTTAAAAACATATTTCCGGTTATTTTGATCCAATTCTATGAGCAGCGTTGATCGACTGCGATCATCGTTGCGTATTTTGTAAACCACGTACCCCAGTGTTGGCAATCCTATGAGTAGTATAAATGCCTGCAAGTACAAATTATTATTCACTGCGGCCTGATACTCTTCTTCGGCTGTTGTTTTTATCTGTCCTTCAAATGCTACGATTTTGGTATTTATTTCGTTCCATTGCAAATACACTTTAAGACCACGGTCTTCCGCCAGCATGTTACGAAATGTAGCCATACTGTCTATGTCTACCATTCGCTTCATTTCAAGGATAAATTCTGCATACTCCTTGTAAGTGTTGCGTAAGCCATCCAGCGGCCCAACATCATAACCTTGTTTAACCAGTCCTTCTCTTAAGATGTCGAAATTTCTATCAATGCGGCCTGTAGCTTCTTCTGCGGGACCAAACATTTCCGGCTTTTTGGTAATAAAATAGCCACGAACAGCAAGATCGAAATTATGCAAGAAGTAATTAACAAGTTGATCTGATCGAGAGATTATTACTTCTGATTCGTGCATGGTCTCGCTATTCTTTACAATAATCTTTTTGTTATAAAAGATCAGCGCAACGTTAACAACAAGTAATGCCGAGACAAACGCTATGACAGCAACAATGCTATTTTTCTTAAGAACTTGAAGAAATTTCATAAATGTTTTATCTGTTTAACAACTCACAATCCTTACTTCCGCAGTACATCTGTCATCCAGTAACTTCTCAAAACTTTCTTATCCACTCCAGCGCAGTACTTGCCTCGATGAAGTATTTTGTGTGCATCACTTTCTTCTCTTCCGCCTCGGTATGAGCCGCCTGCATATCGAGCTGGGCGAACATATTCTCCGGAACAATAAAGGCAACATGGGTAATACCTGCCTTCACCACCTCAGGGAACCACACATTTCTGACGTGGTCTACTCCTCCTTTAGGATATATAGCAATCTTCTGTAAGTTCACAATACACTTGCGGATGGTATAGTGGTGTATCATCATCAATTCATACCGGATTGCTTCTGCGAGTTCTTCATAGGAAACGAATCCGCTAAATATTATATCCAAATAGCCATCGGCATGGTTAAAACTTATCCGTACATGTTCCGTCTCCAGGTTTTTCATCCAGCTTTATATTCATTCCGTGATATATACTTGTTATTCTGATATATACCCGGATATACGTTCGCGTGCTTCATTTTAAACAGGATTGCTCAGTGCGGCAATGATCTGTTCTTTCTCTTCAAGTTGCTGACGCAACACCGCTTCATTTTCTATAAATTCTCTCACCGTTTGCTCCATCATCGTTTGCTGTGCTATAACCTGCTGCTCCTTCAAGGCAAGCTCATCTGACTTCGCCCTGGTTTCAGCTTCCTGTATACGCAGCTTTTCAATAGTCTTGGTCATCATCTGCTTTTGTGCTTCCAGTTGAGCCGCGTTACGTTCTAATTCACGCGTGCGCTTGGCTTCACTCTCCATTGTAGCCTGCAGTTCTTCCATGGTCTGGCGCAACTCTTCTTCCTGTGCCTGACTTTCCGTCAATAACCGGTCAGCTTCCTGTTTTGCCTGCATAATCACGGTTACATCCTTAATAAAGACAGCAACCGCAGTTACTGCTCCATCCACGGAACGAATCGGAACATAATGAACTATATAATTTTTGCCTTCAGACTCATTCTCCATCTCTATCAATTCGCCAGCAAGCGCCCGATCATATATTTGTTTTAGTCCTTCATACGAAGAAAGAAGCGTTAACAAATTAGCACCTGCCTCCAATCGGATTCCCACGCGCTTAAACTCTTCAATTGCTGCCCGGTTATAGCTTAATACCTTATAAGCATGATCGAAAGTGACAATGGAATCGGTTGATGCGTTCATCATCTCCTGCAGAAAACGCTCTTTGTTTTGCGTCTCTGTAAGCACACGCATCATTTCGTCCTGCGTAGCGGCCAGCTCTTCCATATTCTGGCGCATCTCTTCTTCCTGTGCGCGCATTTCTTCTGCCTGCTGGCGGCTCAGTTGCAACAGTTTCCGGGTTTGTTCGTTAGTGCGTGCTGCCGCTACAGCAGAGGCTATATTTTCGCAGACTTTTACAATGAAATCCTGCTTATAGGTTTTATAGGGCTCGAATGATGCAAGTTCCAAAACACCATATATAGTCTCGTTTACTTTGAGAGGCACAATAAAGATGCAACGTGGCGTAGCATAGCCCAATCCGGATGTTATGTTCACATAATCTGCCGGCACCTGACTCATGAATATGGGCGCACCTTCTTCCCAACACTGCCCTACCAGACCCTGACCTCTGTAGATGATCCGTTCTTCGAATTTCTTTTTATCCCAGGCATAGCATGACAACAGTTTGAGATGCTCCTCTTCTGAGTCTTCAGAAGCACTTTCACAGATGAATAAACCTCCCTGATTGGAGTCTGTATACCGTACCAGGTTACTGATAATAGCATCGCCCAGTTTTTGAAAATCGTTCTCGTTGCGAATAATCTCGGCAAACTCGGCAAGGCCAGCCACAGACCAGTTACGCTGGCGTTCGTTTTCAGCATTGCGCTTCAGGTTCTGACGCATGTCGATCAGCGCTTTTCCCATTGCATCCTTATCACTCAGTAATGTGAAGGAAGTGTCGGTATAATTGCCGTTGCCGATCTGCTCGGCGAACGTAAGCCTGGCGTTCATTCCTACCATCAAGCCCTTGATCGCCTTCATGATCAATCCAATTTCATCATTACGCTCGTTGAACTTGACGTCAACCATATCGCCTTCACCCATCTTTACAATGACTTGTTTTAACTGCATAATCGGTTTCACAACCTTTTTAACAGTGAAGTAATACGAAGCAATGGATGCCACCGTGCAAAACACGAGCATGCCTATAAGTAAATAGATAATGGTTACCCGGTTGTATGCCTTCTCGCTATAAATGGCTTGCATGTGGTTTTTTTGGAAGAGCAACGTCTTGTCGAGCTTGCTTTCAATTTGCTTCACATTGGGGGTAATGTTACGGTCAAGAATCTTGATGGCCTTATCTAATCGTACCGGATTGTAGGAAGAATCCGTCTTCAGCAATTCCATGATTTCATTTTGGCCCAGCAGCATTTTCTGAACATCGGTCAGCAAGCCATTTATTTCTTCCGTGAGCTGAGCGTCATGGGCATCGGCGCATATCTTTTCAAGCCTGCGCTTCAACGCAAGGTAGTCTACCTTGTGTATATCAATGAGCGTTTGCTTGTCTTCAGGATTTGGTTGAAAAATCCAACGGTTTGTAAGACGCAGTGAGTTATACTGCAATTCGTTGAGATCTTTCAACGAAAGATATACAGGAGAATATACCTGCTGAACTTTGTTTTCGAGCTCTTCATTGGTATTAAGAGACCGATAACAAACGAATGTTACTAGGGCCGCCACCAAAACGATAAACAGGTAGCCGGCTGACATCTGCCCTGATAAAGTAAATCTAATTTTCATACTCCACGGTTGGGACACTTGGGTCGATTTTAAAAGAACTATGGCAAAGGTAAATCTGCGGTATACAATAGTATGTCTGGTTTAATGCTTACCCACGAATCAATATTTACTGAAAATCGCCTCCGTATAAATACATAGACCTAGCCCTATATTAGGTAGCACCCTTACCCGAGAGAAACGTTTTCAGGCCTTTTTCTACCGGATAAACCAGGAGGGCAATAACAGCCTGCACAAAGAAGTTCACCACGGGCGAAGTGTCTGTAGTCCAATAACTGGCAGCCAGATTCTGAATCAGTTCAATGATGAGGATCAAGGTGAGAAATGTGAGTATCCGCGTAATAAATTCATAGCGATTGCCTTTTTGATTCCGGTTTAAACGGAACGTGAGAAACAGCAGTGATCCGAAGAAAATTATTTCGAGTAAATAGAACCACGAAGTCTTCCAATAAGGAGGCACTACTCTAAAATGCATGAGATGTGTTTCCGATGTCTCACCCAACGCGTCCTTTATACGCACGTGGAGGTCATATGTGCCCGCCGGCAACAGTTGATACGACAAAGAAGCATCTGAAGTCCAATCTGTCCAGTTTCCGGATAGGCCATCCAGCTTATATTGATACTGTAAACCTAACAGGCCCAGGTAATCGGGATGAATAAATTCAAAGGCAAGCGAACTGTTATCCTGATCAACTTTCAGATTTTTCAAAGGCAGTGGCTTTCCATCCTTACTTAACACCTGTTTTACCAGCACTTTATGCAGTGAAGGTTGAGCGGTGTACGTCTGCGATGATATTTTGTATAACTCATTCGTTCCGGTCGTTACCCAGAACTGTCCATTAGGCTGCACGTACAGGGATTTGATCTGCTTGAAGAATCCCAACACGTTAAGGCTTTCGTGCGATATGCGGCTGTCAGACAAACAGGTCCATTGTGAATTGTGATATACCCAGATGTTTTCGTTGCTCTGAATAACGCGATCAATCTTGCCAAGCTCTTTTCGCATAGCCCGATCGTGCAACAGGATGTTGCGGGTAGAATCGTAGTAAAAACAGTCGTGCGAAGCAATGAAATATATGTTGCCCTTGCGGGTGAACGCGTAGACATTGTCGTTATAAGCATTCTCGATACGCAGCGTACTGAACTTGGAGTAGGCCTGGGCACTGTCTTGTTTTAACCGGTATATGGCGTTGCGGCCACTGAGCCATATCTCATTCTTTCGTTCGTTATTGATGTGTATTACTTCATCATCAATAGTGCGGGAAGTAACCAACGCCCAGGATGCCTGTTTCTTGGAGAATATCTTAAGCCGGTGATCTACCGTAAAAGAAACGATTTCGCCCGTGCTGCCATTACAGGCAAATGCCAGTGTATGGTCTGAATCGATCTTTGTTGCTTTTCCATGTTGAATTTCAAAGAGACCACCACTGCCTCCCGCTATTATACTGTTTCTCCATTGTTTTATGCTCACACTCTTGCCAGTATAGCCGGCTACCGGCCGGTAGCGATACTGTATTTCATCAGGTGCCGATTTTTGCTCTGTCCGATTTTTGTGCGAACGCACGAGAATCTTATTCTGAATATTTTTTACCTCTGTCTTGGTATCTGCTATAACAGGAGGTGTCTCTTTTTCTTTCGCTTCTGCTTCTTCAGATTTCTTCTTTTTGGAACGCAGGAATCCAAAGAGCTTGCGATTTGATTTTGTTTCTACCGGAGGCTCACTCTCCTGCACGGCTACCTGTTGCGTTTGCACTGGTTTACGCTGTGTTGCCACGTTACGCCTGCCAGTCGATACAGGCGCTTCTTTCACTGCCTTTACCGTTTCCAACAGGTACAGGCCTGTGCTTGTGCCGATGTATACGGAGCCTTCAAAGGGCATTACTGACAGGAGATTACCATCTATACCTGGAAAATTGGAATAACAACGGAACGGCAATGCGGGGGCAATGCGTGTAAAACCATACGCGTGTGCCACCCATATACCCTGATCGCGATCGCTTCCGAGGGCATACACCTCATTGTCAGGCAGGCCCGTGTGATAGTTTACAATCTTATCCAGTGTACCCGTGGTGGTTTTGATGAATACTACACCTCCGCGAAGCGTGCCTATAGCAACAAGGTCTTTGTTTACCCACCGGCACGAGGTAGGCTCCGACCGTTCCAGGTATCGGTCATCGTTCAGGTTAACGCGTGTAGCACCGCCGTTGCGCAACCAGAATAACTCGTTCTGATGTGTGGCCACGAGAGATACGGAAGGGTTTTCAGGTTGTGCTGCTGCGAACACGACCCATGCACCTTTAGGCAGCCCCGTTTCTGTTACCTGCAACGTTTTTCCCGCAGGTATATAAAATGATTTGTCTTGTGCCTGCACGATCAGTTTGCCGGAAAGCAAAAACATATTCACAAGGCTGTTGTCTTCAGGTGCGGGAATGCGTTGGATGGTTCGCTTCGCCTGATGGTATATGTAAAGCGCTTCGCTGCTGAGGAAGAAGATATCATCGCCCTGCTGTTCAATCTTGAAAACTCCTTCAGAAGATACTTTTTGAGGCAGCGCTATATATTGAGCCATAGAAAAGCCCATGGTATATTGCAAATACCCAATGCCCATTTTACCGGCAACATATACCTGGTTGGCAGGCGTTACATGTATATCATATACAGTACCGGGGCACGACACAAGATCCCAATGGCGCCCATCGTAGTGTAAGACTCCATGTTTGTTGGCTACATAAACAAGCCCGTTAGCATCTTGCTCTATGGCGAAATTCTCTGTATCGAAACGATTATTATCGTAGGTATGCTGTGTTAAAAAATAATCCCCCTCCTGTGCAGCACCTGTTATGTAATATAAAATCAAAAAGGCTGCAATAATTACCTGTCGCTTCATCCTGTTATCGGTTAGGTGTCCCGCAAGTTTCGAACAATGCGTTGCACAAGCAGACTGTGCGGGACCTATATGTACACTCAAATGTAGAGCAATCCGAAAAAACTGTTTCTCTGCAATATTCAGGAAGGGTACGTGCTTTAATTACCGAGCAAAATGTCTGTAATTCTACGGAACACCCCTTCGGTAAAACGTTAGCAAACGTACCGTTACGTTCATGTGCGTTTAAACGCCTGCACAGATAAAACCAGATGGCCCGGAGCCACCGGTAAATTCAAATCATTACGCTTGGATAAGTTCATGCAGAAGATTATCTTAAGTAACGATTCTGTTACTCTATAGCAACATACTTGTGTCGGGGCGGTGTGGAAACCAGTATGAAGCACCACGGATTGGAGATTAACCACGTTAGTATCATGATCGAACCGTTCGCTACAAAACCGTTAACTGAAAATGCATCCCTGCAAGCTTCTATTGTAGAAAACGCTGAAGATGCTATTGTGAGCAAAACTCCGGATGGTACAATTACCAGCTGGAATCGCGGAGCTGAAAAACTGCTGGGATATACGCACGCCGAGGTAATCGGTAAAAATATAGCACAGATCATTCCGGCCGATCGTTTGCAGGAAGAAACGCTGATCACAACACGCATTCTCAAAGGTGAATTCATCGATCATTACGAAACAGAGCAGGTACATAAGAACGGCAAAACTATATATCTTTCCATAATGGCATCGCCGATCCGGAATGGCGCAGGAGAAATTACGGGTATCGCCAGCATTGCGCGTGATTTCAGGCGGCATCATACACCACAGGAAACATTCAGATCGCTGTTGGAATCAGCACCTGATGCCATGATCATTGTAGGCAACGATGGAAGGATACAAATGGCGAATACGCAAACTGAAAAGCTTTTTCTCTTCACCCGCGATGAGTTGCACAATCAAAACATTGAAGTACTTATCCCCGATCGTTATCACAAGCATCATCCTAAACACCGTGAAGGATTTTTCCATGATCCGCGCGTGCGCGGCATGGGTATAGGCCTGGAGTTATACGGTAAACGAAAAGATGGCACCGAATTTCCGGTAGAGATTAGTCTCAGCCCGCTGGAGACAACGGAAGGTATACTGGCACTGGCGGCGATTCGCGATATAACGGAACGAAAGAAATCGGAAGAGAAATTTAAAGGATTGCTGGAGTCTGCCCCCGATGCCATGGTGATTGTAGGCCAGGATGGAAAGATACAAATGGTGAATGCGCAGATTCAGAATATATTTCAATATGAAAGGCGTGAGATAGAAGGTAAGGAAATAGAAGTACTTATACCGGAGCGGTTTCATGGTGCACACCCGGGGCATCGTAAAAATTTCTTTCGTGATCCGCGCATCCGCGGCATGGGCATAGGCCTGGAGTTATACGGTAAACGAAAAGATGGCTCTGAATTTCCGGTAGAGATCAGTCTTAGTCCGCTCGAAACAGAAGAAGGTACATTAGCACTGGCGGCGATACGCGACATTACAGAACGCAAGCTTGCCGAGCAACGCATCCAACAGCTGAATCTTGAACTGGAAGAGCATATCGTAGAACTGGAGTCATTTTCTTATTCTGTATCGCACGATTTGCGTGCCCCTCTCCGGGCCATCGATGGCTTCATTGCCATGTTTCTGAATCGCTTCGAAACCACCGATGAAGAAGGTAAACGTTTACTTGGCAATATTCGCCGGAACGTTACTAAGATGGGCAATCTCATTGACGACCTGCTTACGCTCTCGCGCATCGGTATGAAAGATATACAGGTCACGCCCATCGATATGAATACCCTGGTGCAATCGGTACTCGAAGAGCTGAAAGAAACAAGAGGTAACGCCGAAGTTGAAGTGCATGAACTACCGATGGCAGAAGCAGATATAGCGTTGATGAAACAGGTATTCCTGAATCTCGTTTCCAACGCGTTTAAATATTCATCCAAGAAAGCCGCACCGCATATCATTATAGGATGTATACCGCAGCATGGAGAAACACATTATTATGTAAAAGATAATGGTGTAGGTTTTGACATGGAATACTATAACAAGTTGTTTGGAGTTTTTCAGCGGCTTCACAATCCGCAGGAATACCAGGGAACCGGTGTTGGACTCGCCATTGTGAAACGAGTTGTATCGCGCCATGGAGGAAAAGTGTGGGCGGAGGGTAAAGAAGGCGAAGGTGCGATTTTTTATTTCTCTCTGAAAAAAAACTAACCCCATTTTAATGGAACACGCGGACCGAGTTGAAATTCTTTTGGTGGAAGATAATCCGGATGATGCCGAGCTCACGATCTATGCATTGAAGCAAAGCGACAAGCATATAAATTTTCTTCACCTGAACGATGGTGTAGATGCACTGGATTTTGTGTTTGCCAAAAAGAACTATGAGAACAAGCGCATTCAAAACGATTTGAAACTTGTGCTGTTGGATCTGAAACTTCCGAAGATTGACGGCCTTGAAATTCTGCAACGCATTCGAAATGACGAGCGCACGCGATCATTGCCCGTGGTAATTCTGACCTCTTCGCGCGAAAAGAAAGATATTTGTACAGCGTATAACCTGGGTGTGAACAGTTACGTTGTAAAACCCGTTGAGTTTGAATTTTATGTGCAGGTAGTAAAAACATTAACTACATACTGGAATAGCATTAATGAAAAGCCGGTTGGGCAACTCTAACGATGAATACAACCACCGCTCCCGATGCTGACATTGTTCTGGTAGAATATAGCGACCAGGACTCCAAGCTAATTACCGACACACTGGTAAAAAACAATATTCTAAACACAACCGTACGGTTGAAAGACGGCCATGAACTGCTGGACCTTGTGTTTGCACGTGGCCCCTATGAGAAAGCATCTGTGAAGATGCCAAAAGTTATTTTATTAGATGTGCATCTTCCTACAGTAAGCGGCCTGGATGTTTTGCGCGAGCTGCGCAACAACAAGCGCACAAAGAATATACCGGTAATGGTGTTCACCTCTCAGGAAAGCGACAGCGAAGCATTTGAACGATACAAGCTGGGGGTAACTGCCTATATTCACAAGCAGCTCGACACCGAAAAATTTGAAGAGGCATTGCTGCAGGTACAGCTATACCTGAAAACCTATCGTATTCTGATACTCGAAGATAATCCTGATGATGCCGAGCTGCTGCTATACCAAATTGCCTCCTTCAACATTCAGCTCATATCACGTATTGCCGGCACCCGGGAAGAATATATACAGGCACTGGATACGTTCGATCCGGATGTAGTAATAGCCGATTTTAATATACCTCCTAACTTCAATGCGATACAAGCCATTCGTTTGCTGCGCAAGAAAAATCCACGCGTGCCTTTTATACTCATCTCGGGAGGATTGACCGAAGAATTTGCGGCAGGTTGTCTAAGCGAAGGTATAGATGACTACCTGCTGAAATCAAACCTCAAGCGCTTTCCTATCAGTCTCACCAACATGCTTCGCAAGAAAAAAGTTGAAGATGAAAAGGATCTTGCCTTGCAAATGCTGAAACAAAGTGAAGAGCGTTATCGTGAGATTATTGAAACAGCACAGGAAGGTATATGGGTGCTGAATGCCGAAAACCAAACCATCTTTGTGAACAAAAGGCTGGCCGAAATGCTTGAGTATACCGAAGAAGAGATGATGACGAAATCTTTCTTCCATTTCATGGATGAAGATGATCGTGCTACTTCGGCTGAACATTTTAATACATTGGGTAAAGGAAAAAAGATTCAGCTTGGAATCAAGCTCAATTCAAAAAGCGGAAAGAAGGTGTGGACATCTATTTCCGGAAACCCGCTCTATAGTAAAGATGGTCGCTATACCGGTGCCTTTGGTATGATCACGGACATTACTGCACTTAAAACTGTGCAGTTTAATCTGGAATCGAAAGTAACAGAACTGAATGCTTTTTTATATCACACCTCGCATGTATTGCGCGGACCAGTATCATCCAGTCGCGGGTTAATCAATGTGCTGCACATGATGTCGCAGGACCCGGAAGAGAAAGAATTTCTAAAGATGCTGGATGATTGCAACGTAGATATGATTACCATGCTGGAAGAGCTCACACGTATCTCCACACTCTATTACAAACCGATGATCCATGAGCGGATCGACTTTGGCGATGTAATACAAGAAGCCATCAACGATCTGAAGGAATACCCGGGCGTGAGCCAAGCCCATTTCTCCACGTATATAGATGATCACATTGAATTTTATAGCGATCCTTTTGTGCTTCGGCCAGTCTTTATATCGTTATTCAAAAATTCAGCTACCTACTGCAGCGAGACCCGCACGTGTAATATATATACCACGGTAACCCAAAAGAATGGCACTATTCGAATTGAAGTAACCGACAACGGCGATGGTATTGCGCCCGAATTTCAATCGCGGGTATTTGATATGTTTTACCGTGCTCACAAAAAAGCCCGCGGGCCGGGATTAGGATTGTATATCGTAAAACATATTGCAGAACGCATGCAAGGCCAGGTTTCCCTGCGAAGTGAAGCGGGGAAAGGCACAACGGTTATACTTTCGGTCCCTCTATCCTCCAGCTCCGTTGTAGCCTCCTCCTCACTTAACTAACAAACCATAAAACAAACAACCCAATACTATATACAAAAGCCTTTCTATACTTTTTCCGTTTTTGCTGTAGTGTACTTGATCAGTTTGGCCCGCAACTCATCCGGGTTGAACGGCTTGCTGATAAAATCATTCATCCCCATTTCCACCACTTTATCGCGCATGCCATTCATGGCAGATGCCGTTAACGCTATAATGGGTATATCTCTGAAATATACTTCTTCCATAGAGCGGATTTTGTCAGATGCTTCATATCCATCCATGCCTGGCATCTGCAGATCCATAAATATCAAATTGTACGACTTGCTCCTGATCATTTCCAGTGCTTCGAGGCCATCGTTGGCGATCTCTACCTGTGCACCCCATTGCTGCAGGAAGTTTGAAGCTACAAGCTGATTGATCTTGTTATCTTCCACCAGCAACACTTTCACCTGTTTGTCAGGCAGCAATTGCTTTGTGTCTGTTGCATTTTCTGCCGCTACGGTGTTCTCACCTTCTTCGAAGAGCAGTTCGAACGAGAAGGTTGATCCTTTGCCCGGCTCACTCTCCAATTCTATTTTGCTGTTCATTAAAGCCAGCAGACCTTTTGTAATGTTCAGGCCGAGCCCGGTTCCACCAAAGCGTCTTGTGATATCATTATCAGCCTGCGAAAATTGCTCAAATATAGTCTTCAGCTTATCCGGTGCTATACCTATACCGGTATCTTTTATCTGAAAGCGCATTTTAACTCTGCCTTGCTCCTCGCCTACCTTGCTAACGGAAAACTCTACATATCCCTTCTCGGTAAATTTGATAGCATTGCCCAACAGGTTGGTAACAATCTGCGACAATCGCACTGTATCGCCTTTCACAAATTCAGGCAAAGACACATCGTAGTTGAAGCGAAGCCCGATCTGTTTTTCCTGCGCCCGCATCTCCAGCATCTGCCATGTATCCGACAACATATCGCGGAGATTAAAATTTATGGACTCCAATACAATCTTACCTGCTTCAATTTTGCTGAAGTCCAGTATATCGTTAATGATGATGAGCAGGTTCTGTCCCGAGAACTTCAGCAGATCCAATCGTTCCTGCTGATCTTCGCGCGGAGCATTCTGCAACAACAAATTGGTAAGTCCTATAATCGCGTTCATCGGTGTTCGTATCTCATGGCTCATCATCGACAGGAAAAGGCTTTTTGCTTTGGTAGCTTCTTCTGCCTTCTCTTTGGCGATCTGCAGAGACGCTTCAAACTCTTTGCGCTTCGATATATCGCGGGCAGATGTCTGGAAACCGATCATATCACCTTTGCCATTAAAGAAAGGATGTGCGTTCGACTCCAGCCATACATACGATCCGTCTTTGCGTGTGGCGCGGTACTCTACCATTGCCGACTTTCCACTGAACACAACAGACTGCATCACTTCTTTTACATACGCCTCATCGTCCGGATGTATATTATCATACGGCGAATGGCCTATCATCTCTTCGGGTGTATATCCCAGTATCTCTTTTACGGAGGGGGAAATATAGGTGCGTGTTGCCGTTTCGTCAATGAGATATAGTGTGATCAGGTCTTTCGAGTTACTTGATAACAGCCGGTATAGTTCCTCGCGTTCACGAAGCTTGTTATGCACTTCTTTCAACTCGGTTATATCGCGGGTAGTACCTATATATCCCTGCAACGAACCATGCTCATCCAGCATTTGTATGCCTTCACTGTTCACCCAGCGAACACCGGTTGTGGGATTTATAACACGGAATTCCGTCACAAAATTTCTGGCACCGGCCAGTGCATCGGCCCATTCGGCCAAAACCTTGTGGCGATCTTCGGGGTGAATTACCTTCATCCATCCTTCACCTCTCGCTTCACTCTCGGAAATACCACCTATCTCGCACCATCTTTTGTTTACGTACGTACAGAGGCCGGCAGCATCCGTCTGGAATATGCCCACCGGAGCATTTCCCGCCAGCAATCTGAATCTCCTTTCACTTTCTGCACGCTTAATATCAATATGCTTAAGCTCCGTTATATCACGGGCAATGACGCTAACTTTATATACATGTCCATGTTCATCAAAGAGCATGCGTACACTTTGACCAATCCATTTTTCTTCTCCCGATTTGGTTACCATCAGGAACTGGTTGTAGCTGCTGCTCTGTAAGTTCTTTCGCTGTGTTTTATAAAAATTGATTACACTCTGCTGATGGCTGAGATGCACCAGCTCCCAGTACTTCATTTGCTGCAACTCTTCCTTGCTATAGCCAGATACGCGTTCCATTACCGGATTTGCAAAAGCAAAATTTCCACTGGCTTCTAATTCATAAATAAGGTCCGGAGCTTCTTCTACAAGTTCGCGATACTGACGTTCGCGTATCTCAAGATGATCCTGCAGCATCCTGATGTGCTCAAGATTACTGCGGATCTCTTCTTCACTTGCCAGCAGCTCCTGATTCAACACACTCAATTGAAAGTTGGATTCTTCAAGATACTTCGTTTTAACATTCATCTCGGAGATTACATACTTCAATTCAATCTGTCGGGTTACATTGTTGGCCAACGTGCGCAATCCGTTGAGCTGAAAATCATTCAGCTCCCGCGGTACGCTATCCATCACACACAACGTTCCTATCTTATGTCCTTCAGCGGTCGTTAACGGTACGCCTGCATAGAAGCGTACACTCATTTCGCCAGTAACGAGTGGGCTATCAGCAAAGCGTACATCTCTGCGCGCATCCGTCACAATCATGATGTCGTCCTGTAATATAGCATGCGCACAGAATGCATGCTCGCGTGGCGTTTCCTGTATTTGCAACCCCACACGCGTTTTAAACCATTGCCGGCGATCGTCCATAAGGCTGATGACGCACATCGGTGTTCCGCATATACTTGCTGCTAACGTTACAATATCGCTCAGTCCTTGTTCATCTTTAGTATCAAGGACCCGGAATTTGCGGAGTGTATCCAACCGACTTATCTCACAAGCATTTGAATGAGAGGACTTCATGATGCACATGATTTTTTCGCAGGGATATATTTACCTAATACCGCTCAGCATAGTTTTAGCCTCATCCATCAGGGTTTCATGCGATGCAATGAGTATACTGATTCCGTCTGTAAAATCAGTAGTATTGATATGGGCTGCACTTTTATCTTCCAGCGCTACAATTTCATGATACAATGTATCTACGCACAACAGTGATGTAGATGACTTGAGTTTATGCAATAAGCGTTCGGTGCGAAATGCATCATGGGTCATCACTACATTTCGTAATTCTTCTAACAACGGAGGTGTAAATTCCACAAACGCCTTGAGTAATTCTATTTTGATCTGGTCTGAGCCGGCAGTGAGTCTGTTGAACTTTACAGTATCAAGCAGCAGATAATCCTGTACAGCAGTTTCTACTTTCTTCACCTGGCTTGCACTGAAATGACCGGTTGAATTGTTCTTGTTCATAGTGTTTGTTGTTTGGATTGTTTGTTTGTATAGCAAAGATGTACGATGATAAGCTGTGGAAAATCAGGCTTCAACGGATTTGATAAAAATCAGGAGCCACGTTTCCCGATCAGTGTTTTCCTGATGTTTTCGTCCGCGAAAGCCTTATGCTATGCCCGCAGGTTGGGGAGCCACACGAAGAAGCTTGTTCCATAGCCTTCTTCCGAATTTACGGTAATACTTCCTCCCATCTTGCGCAATACTTCACTTACAATATAAAGTCCTAACCCCGCGCCCTTCGATTGTTGTGAACCGCGATAGAACAACTGGAATATATTCTGTTGCACTTCCTTCGGAATACCGATGCCATTATCAAGCACTTTGATGTGGCACCCGGTTTCATTCACCCGCACGGTAACATCTATATATTTATCTACTTTGGCGGCATCACTAAAAACAAGTGCGTTAACCACTAACTGCAGCAACACCAGATTGAGGCGTTCTACATCGGTATAAAGTGCTATCGGTTGTGTAATGTTTTTTGAAAAACGTATACCTTTCTCTTCTGCTTCATGCGCATAGCGTGTCAACACTTCGTTAATCACTGCATTCAAAATAACAGGTTCGATGATCAGTTCTTTCCGCGAGTTTGCCAGAAATTGCTCCAGATCATTGAGAAGCGCTTCCATTTTATCTACCGTTTTCTGAATCAGCTCCAGATGTTGCTGGGGATTGCGTATAGCATCAGCTTCCTGGTGTTGCAACAGATTTACCAGGCCTGCAATCGACTTTAACGGGCCGCGCATAGAATGCGAGCAACCGTATAGGAATTTATCAATAACTCCTTTGGCTTTGTTTAGCTCTTCTCCGAGCAGCTCGCCTGATTTCTTGCTCATAGTCATAGACATTTCTTTTTTTAACCGCCAACAGAAATAGTGGATCAAAATTCAGCTTTGCAGCATTGATATACATCGGGGCAATACGGATTTGAAAAAAATCAGGAACATCTATCAGGGCTATCGGTAAATTCCCTACAGCTTGTAGAGTTTTTCTTTGAGCCCCAGGTGAATGGTAACAAGTCTGCTTAATATACCCAGCGATTGAATTTGCTCACCTGAAAATTTGCGCGGCTTTGTATCGGCCAGACCAATGGCACCAATGACAGAACCTTCGCTATCGATGATGGGCATGCCCGCCAGAAAACGTATCACCGGAACTTCAAGTATCTGTGCGTTGAACTTGTAATGCGAATGCCGGAGCGTATCTTCAATCTCTATATAATTTTCGCTGCGCACTAATGTTTCCAATAACTGTCCGCGCTCATAGGAGATTACATTTCCGGCAGAAGCCACGATAGAAAAACCGGGAGTTCCAAAAAAACCGATGATCACCGAACCTGTGCGGCTCATGTTAATGGCCAGGTGCACAATCTCCCGGAAGAAAGGCTCATGCACACTGTCTTTCTCTATATACGATAACAGTTCTATCAGTTTTGTATCGGGAGCCGCGTTCAGTTCTGCCGTCATGCCAGGTGCTTTAAACGACAAATTTCGGTCAGCACTTCCTGCTAACAGACAGGGAGAAAATGATTTTTAAAAATCAGTAAAATCCTGATACATGTAAGGGAATGGCTTATCGTGCAGGATTTTTACGTTCCAGCGCATACCGCACCAATTGCGCTGTACTGGAGAGTCCGAGTTTATCCTGAATATGAAGTTTATGCGTTTCAACAGTCTTTACGCTGATGAACAGCTCTTCACCTATTTGCCGCAGACTTTTGCCTTCGGCGATCAGGGCCAGCACTTCTTCTTCGCGTTTGGAAAGTATACTGCTCTTGGGCCGTTCACCTTTATCGACATCGTTGTCTTTCGGTTTTGTGCCCGATGAAAAATCATCGAAGACAAGCGATGTAACATCAGGGCCAAAGAATTTTTCTCCTTTCATTACACTATGTATAGCCTTGAGCAGAAGATCAGACGTACTGTCTTTATTGAGGTAACCATCCATGCCGCTGCGCAAACCTGCCCGGATAAAATCTTTGTTTACTTCACTCGACAACAGAATCACTTTTATCTGCGGGTTCTGTTCTTTGATCCAACGTGTGGCTTCAATGCCTGTCATACCTTTCATCACAATATCCATCAGCACTATATCGGGCGAGTATTCTGTAGCCATGTTAACAGCCTCTTCGCCGCTGTCTACACTCTTTAAAATTTCCACTTCGCCAGACTCACGCAGCAGCGAAACAATTCCCTGCCGTACCAGCCCGTGATCATCCACTACAATTGCTCTGATAGAACTCATGTTCTGTTAAATGTTATTGGTCCAGTATATCTTTCACAGCAACCAGCAAGTCGTCCAGTGAACAAGGCTTTTTTATAAATGCCTTCACGTTCAGACTTAGTGCCTTTGCTTCATTTTCCTGAGGTGGTTTGGCAGAAAATATCGCGACCGGAATTTTCTTTAATGCTTCGTGTTGCTTGATTTTTTCAATCAGTGCAAAGCCATCCACTTTCGGCATCAAAAGATCGGTAATGATCAGGTCAGGTCTGCTGGTGGCAAGTTTCGTATAGGCATCATCTCCGTTAATACAAGGCTCTACTTCATACCCTTCCATGGTGAGAAAATCAGTAACATGCTGAAGAAGGTCTTGCGTATCTTCTACTACCATTATTTTCTTAGGCATAGGGTAACGGAATTACAATGGTGATTTCAGTGCCTTTACCAACAATACTTTTTACATCGATATAGCCTCTAAGTAAATCTACAGCTTTTTTTATAATGGACAACCCCAAACCGGTTCCTTCAATATCATTGGCGTTGCTTCCTCGATAGAAGGGTTCGAAGAGATTTTTTATATCCCGCTCCGGAATACCAATGCCATAGTCTTTTACTTGTATCGTGAGTTTCTTCGCCTCATGTGTTACCGTAAGTTCTACCATATCGGCTTCCGGAGAGAACTTGATGGCGTTTGTAAGCAGGTTAATCACTATGGTGCGAATCAACTTCTCATCCATGCGCAAGATTCCTTCGCCGTATACCTGCAACTCGATAGAATGTGTATTGCCTTTGGTCTGCTCTACTTCTGCCTTCAATCGTTCGAGCGTTGACACCAGATTTACTTCTGACAGGTGTACCTGCATTTTGCCGGCTTCTGTTTTTCCAATCAATAGTACATCGTCAAGCAAATGCGTCATGTGGCCTACCTGCTTTTCGATATTCTCCAGGCGCTTGTCGATCTCATCCGGCGAAATGCGCTCTTTATATTTTTTGATGAAACCGGATGCAAGGGATATAGACGACAAAGGTGTACGAAACTCGTGTGACGCAATCGACACAAATTTACTCTTCATCTCCACGAGGTCTTTTTCCTTCTGAAGTGCTTCATTCAACTCACGGGTGCGATCGTACACCATACGCTCCAGATTCTGTTTATACTCGATCAACTCGGTAATGTTCTGCCCTACGATAATCACACCAATTATATTGTTATCAACATCTCTGCGGGGGGCAATACTAAGTAGCAGTATGAGTTTCCGGTTTTTGCGCGTAAGCAGCGGCAGCTCAAAATTACTCACGGGTGTTCCTTGCAAAGCATCGTTAAGAATAACCTTCACCACTTCGTGATATTCTTCCTCCAACAATGTTTTTATCCATTCGCGACCTATCATCTCAATGCGCGAGTAGCCCGTTAGCTCGAAAACAACACGATTCCATTCGTTGATCGTGCCGTTCTGATCGGTGCCGAAAATCGGCACATTGGCATGTTCAATAAGGTTAGACAACTCACGCGCAATGGCGGTGATCGCTCCCTCAAATTCTTTCTGATCAGAAATGTTACGGGCTTCTATACAGTAACCCATAAATTTACCATCGCTCGAAATCACCTGACTGATGGAAACATTGAACCACGCAGCTTCGATACCATCTTCACGTAAATGTATCTCGTACGAAACGGGCTCACCATGTTCCACGCGATCGAGCATTTGGCGAAACATAGCTTTGCGTTCATCCGGTATATAACTCAGAAGATCATCGCCTACACGGAGCTCACGGTTGGTGCGGAGCAATACATTCTGAAAGTTGGCGCGGTTGAAGGCTACAATCTTATAATCGGGCGAGAGCAGCGTAAACGAATCGCGTGTGTTATTGAAAATGGTCTTGAGGTTTGCCTCTGATTCACGGATCATATTCTCCTGCTCCTTTTGCTGGGTAATATCAAAAGCAATAAGGGCTACATTGCTGATCTTGCCGCCGATCATCACCGGCTCGTAGCGCACCGAGAGATACATAACACCCGATGACAGTGTATGCTGCGTCGTAGTTCTGATAACTTTACCTGCTGCCGCTTCCTGGAACTGCTGCCGAACCATCTCTTTATTTTCAGCCGCTGTTGTGTCCCATATATAACAACCGGTTTCCGGTCTATGCCCGAGAGCCTCCCCTGCAAATTCATGAAACGACCGGTTGAACAGCAACAACCTGCCTTCCATATCCAGCAATGCAATCTGCTCTTGTGTATTGCTAAAAATAACATCAAGCTGTTGCTGATAGCGAAGCATAAAGTCTTCCGCTGTGCGTTGCTGCGTAATGTCGATCGCGATTCCCTCCTGCCGCACCGGTATATGTGCTTCATCATATACAATCCACACACGCTCAAAGAGCCAGCGATATATACCGTTGGCCATCTGCACGCGATAGGTACATTCTGCGTATCCGGTTTCTTCCAGCTTTCGGTTTGCTTCCACCTTTGTGGCCCGATCATCTTCATGCGTGCGCTCCATCCAGTAATCCGGATTGTTCAGCATGCTGTTGTCGATAGCAGCACCAAACAAGATTTCTGCCGAGCGGCTCACATAATGTTTCCCTTTACCCGTGAGATCGAACGACCAGATCACATCATTACTCGCGGCCAGTACACGGCTGAGCTGCTCCTCTTTTTGCTGCAGAATTATTTCTGTCTGCTCACGAATCTTGCTCTGTGCCTCCTCGAGTTTTTCGTTGGTCAATCGCAGTTCTTCGTTGAAAGACGCTACTTCGCTATTAATGGATAGTATCTCCTGGTTTTTCTCTTTCAATATACGATAGGCCTTCTGCTTCTTTCTCCAATAGAAAACCGCCAGCATAGCCAATGTAACTATCAATACCAGGCCGCCCAGGAGTATATAAATGATGTGCTGCTGATTATAATAACGCTGCGCCTCCTCATCCATTTTACGTTGCAGCCGTGCAAGCTCACGCTGCTGCTCGGCAATTTTGGTTCGTTCCAAATTCATTACCTCTACATCCCGGCTGTCTATACGAGCTGTATGAAGTATATTTTCATGCTGATATGGTTCATGGTGCAGTATACAACTGGCCAGCCGAATGGCGTCTTCGCCCCCGGTAGGATATAAAAAAGTAGCATCGAGAATATTCTTTTCTACCAGTTCCATACCATTATCCTTTCCGGGCAATCCATCAGCCCCTATATATCGTAGCTTGTTGCTTACGTTCCGCTCACGTGAAACCGTATAGACAGCATGCGCCATCACATCGTTGTGCGCAAATACAACGTCGTAAGCCGGCAACGTATCAAGTGCCTTTCTGAATTGTGCCGCTGCGATATCGGCTTCCCATTTACCATCGATCGTGGCTACGATGCGTAGTTGCGGATGATTCGCGAGTTCTTCTATAAATCCGCGATGGCGTTCTATTGCTGGGGATGAACCGGCAAGGCCGCGTACTTCGAGTATATTTGCACCGTCTTTTGCTATGGATGCTATATAGTTGGCTGCCAGTTTGCCAATATCGTATCCAACTGTATATATAGGAGCGTTCTGCTGCGGGCGGCAGGCGAACATTACTATCAGCGAACAAAGCACGAAGGAGCTCCAGACTTTCCTCATTCTGTAACGTAAATTTACCATGTATACATGGATACCATTCCGGTCAGGCATGTAGATTCATGCCAAGTCATTCATCGCACACATCCATAAAGGCAACCGGTGGTTTCCGGAAGTAATAATCTTAGAGGATTAACATGGATGAAGAAGCCGGTTGTTAATATTTCTCTAATAAAATTATTCCAGAAAATAAGAATTATTCCTGGATAAAAAAATTCAATGCAATGCAATTACAGGAAGTTTATAAAAATGGCCTGTAGGAGATTAGTTGTGAAATACTGCAACATGATAAATGAAAAAAGAAAATCGATCAATGTTTAACCGTTAATCTTGTCGCACTGGAAAAAAGAAAGAGCATGCACATACAACAACCGAAACTATATATAATGATCGGGAAATGCTTGCGTTCATGAGACCGCTTATAAAAAGCTTCTACACGATTTTTTAATGAAGCCGGTAAAAAGCAACTCTCAAAAGTTGGTAAAGCCGGACGTTATTTTTTGTGTTCCTCACTTTTTTCTTCATGCAGCTCTTCCGCTTCTTCAATGGAATGTGTCTTCTGCATGTCAGCATCCTGCTTACTCATTATTGCCAGCTTCGTGTAGAATTTGCGCAATACTTTGAGTTCTTCTTCAGTAAGATCCTCTACCGATACCAACCGGTTGCTGGCACGGCTGTGTGCTGCCACCAGTTCATTCAATTTCAAATTGATGGCAATGGATTCTTTATTCTGACTTCTCTGTATCAGAAATACCATGAGAAACGTGATGATGGTAGTGCTTGTGTTGATCACCAGCTGCCATGTATCAGAGTAATGAAAGAAGGGCCCGGAGACAAGCCATACCAGGATTAATGATACTGCAATAAGAAACGCGGAAGAGCTGCCGGCAATAGCGGTCACCACCGTGGAAAATTTTTCCAGCGGGGAATTTTTTTTACCATTTGTGTCCATCCCGATAAGATATTTAGTGAATAGATAGTTATGGAATGGTATAAAAAAATCGTTCCCGTTGCAACAGACACCCACAGCCTTTATTGAAACAATATTTTTACCTGATCTCCTTTCATGAGGTGAATAGACGCCACACCGTTGGCAGCTGGCAGATCCGTTGTCTTTCCTTTCTTCACCAGTTTCAACTTCGTGCTGTATGCCGGTACTTTTATGTGAAATGTGTTATCGGCAGTGGCCAGTATTTCTGCTTGCTGTAGCTTACTGTTTTTCCATTCAGCGGATACTTGCGCTCCACCACGCACGCAGAGGCCGCTGTATTTGCCTTGACCCCACACATCGGGAAGGGCCGGCAAAAACTCAATGTATCCCTGGTGACTTTGCACCAGCATTTCGGCTATACCGGCAGCGCCTCCAAAATTACCATCGATTTGAAAAGGCGGATGCGCACAAAAAAAATTGCTATAGGTACCACCCCCATTTTGCATATTGGTTTCCGTATTGCTGACGGGATTTAACAAATGTTGCAATAGTTTATGCGCATGATTACCCTCATGTAGCCGTGCCCACAAATTTACTTTCCATGCCAGCGACCAGCCCGTGCCACCATCGCCCCGTACGTTCAGTGTTTTCTTCGCTGCGGTTGCCAGTGCCGGTGTTTTTTCTACGGTGATCTCTTCGGCAGGATATAGTCCCCACAAATGCGAAATATGGCGGTGATATATATCTGTTTCCGGATATTCCTGCAGCCATTCCATAATCCTTCCATCGCTCGCTATACGTGTGGGGGGAAGTTTCTGTGCTGCATCCTGCAATTGCTTTCTGAATGCTTCGTCTTTATTAAGTATAGTACTGGCTTCGGTGGTATACTGAAACAATGTACGAATGATCTGGTTATCCATAGTGGGCCCCATGCAAACATTGGCAGTCTTTCCATCCGGGAGGCGAAATGAATTTTCGGGTGAGTTGGATGGTGATGTTACCAGCCAGCCAGTAGCAGGGTCTTTAACAAGCGTACTCAAATAGAATGAAGCAGAACCTTTCAGAATCGGGTACAATTGTTCAAGGTATATTTTGTCGTTCGTAAAAGTATAGTGGTCCCATAACATCTGGCAGAGCCACGCTGAGCCGGTATTGAACGCTCCCCACGAAGGATGCTCCCCCGGAGAAGTATAGCCCCATACGTTGGTGATTACGTGAGCCACCCAGCCATCGGCATTATAGTATATCCTGGCAGTCTTTGATCCTGGCTCCACCAAACCGGCTACCAATGAATGGAACGGTTCATTCAACATCGGCAGATTGCCCACGTGCAGTGGCCAGTGATTCATCTGAATGTTAATATTCAAATGGTAATCACCATTCCACGGAGTATGAATGGTGTTGGCCCACAATCCCTGAAGGTTGGGTGGCAATAGCCCGGGGCGCGTACTGCTGATGAGCAGGTATCGGCCAAATTGAAAATACAGCACAGCCAATCCCGGGTCGTTTGCATCTTTGGCAAATGCCTGCAAGCGCTGGTCTGTTGGTAACGACTGCGCACTATTATCACCTAACCATACCGTTGCGCGATTGAACAATTGCTGATAGTTGCGGGTATGTGCCGCTTTTTCAACATCGTACTTTGTACCCACGGCAGCCATGAGTGCATCGTTGGTTTTGTTTTCAAACTCCGGATTGCGAAAATCAGTGGACGATGAAATATAGATCGTTACAGCATCCGCATCCGTAAGACGTAACTGGTTGTTTTCAGAAGTGATCTTCCCTCCTGTGGGTACAAGCTTTATGCGTGTTCTATAGCGCATGCCTTTGCCATCAGTGCCGTTGTTTAACTGCCCGGTCATTTGCAGTTCTCCATTTACTATAGAGGCAGTATATCGCTCCGGGCGATCGATGGATAACGCTATCGCAATCTTCTTGCGTTGATCTGCCGTTAACCGGATGATCATGACATCGTGATTGAAGCTTGCCAGATATTCGCGCCTGAAGGTTGTGTTGTTCAAGGTATATTTCGTAGTTGCCACGGCATCTTCCAGTGACAGAGCCCGTTCATACATCGTTGGTTTCACACGGCCCGAATCTATACCATAGAGGTAATCGATGTGCAACGTGCCAAGTGTTTCATACGATCCGTAGGGAACAGCAGAGCCGTTGCCATAGCCGGAGCCTGCGCCCTTGCAAACAAACGAGCTATACATGAGCGCCTCGGCCTCTGCATTTTTTCCCTCAAACAAAAGCTGTTGTATCTGTGGCAGAAATCGCGCGGCATCAGGAGCATCTGCATCCTGCTTGCTGCCCGACCACAGGGTAATGTCGTTGAGTACGATATTCTCACGATATATACCTCCGTCTGGCATCGCACCCAGACGGCCATTTCCTATCGGTATACAGGCCTCCCACTGCTGCGCAGGCTCCCTGTACCACATGCGTAAAGGAGATGTGGCTGACGACTGAGCAAAAACGGCAGATATACCTGCACTCACAATAAAACTAAGGAGAAAAAAGAATCGCATGACGGATAGAACTATTATAAATTGAGGTTATAAATTAAACAACAATATTCGTAAAAACCGGGGAAGAAATTATCGGTGGTAAAACTATCTTTGAAAACTCAAATCCGATAATATGTCGAACATTAACCTGATCATTGAAGAACGCCCTCGCGACATTGGTAATTTTATGGTAGGACGATTACTCCCGTTTCGCGAGAAGCGCATGGTGGGGCCGTTTATCTTTCTGGATCACATGGGGCCTGCTGATCTGCGCGATTATCAGAACATAGACATTCCTCCGCATCCGCATATAGGATTATCTACGCTCACGTATCTCTTTGAAGGAGCGATCATGCACCGCGACAGTCTGGGAACAGCAATTGAAATCAAACCCGGTCAGGTAAACTGGATGACTGCCGGTAACGGCATTGTTCACTCCGAACGAACACCCGAATACCTGCGCCACTCGGAGAAATCGCTTCACGGTTTACAAATATGGGTCGCGCTGCCCAAACACCTGGAAGACATGGACCCGATATTCTACCATGCTGAGGAAAATGAACTGCCTGCCTGGGAGACAGACGGTGTTTTTTATAAACTGATTGCGGGCACAGCCTTTGGTAAACAATCTACGGTACCGGTATATAGCAAGCTGTTCCTGCTGGAAGTAAAAACTACCGAAACAAAAACCATTTGTATTGGCGATGAGCTTTTTGGAGAAGCTGCTATATATATACTGGAAGGCAGCCTGGAAAGCGAAGGGAATATATACGAACCAAAGCGCATCCTTGTGAGCAAGGAACCAACACTGTGCGAATTTACATTAGCAGCCAACACCACAATATATATTTTCGGTGGCGAACCATTCCCGGAACAACGGTATATTTACTGGAACTTTGTTGCCACCAGCCAGCAACGCCTCGAAGAAGCAAAGCTTCGTTGGAAAGAACAACGCTTCCCTCCTGTATCCGGAGAAACTGAATTTGTGCCGCTACCTATGGCCAGTCACTAGCGAAATAATAAATCCACGCTGATCTGCGAAGTTTATTCTTGCAGATCAGCGCAGCATCTACAACTATATATTCATTTCGTTTTCTCTGGTATCAGAAGCCAGCAGCCAACAGCATCAATATGGATATTTCCCTGCAGCCGCGCCTTTCATCAACCCTGTCAGCGCCTGCTTATCCGATACACTTCCATTTGAGCGGTTGAACACTCCGGAACCATTGTCCCAGAAGAAAGGAACAATACCGTTGTCTTTCGCCTGCTCCACTATATATTCAAAGAAATAGGCACGTGATGCGAGATGATGCTCCAGGTCGGCACCGGTTAACGATGGGCGTGTGATCGCACCAAATTCTCCCAGCATAACCGGATATCCCTTATCAACAAAATTTACTTTCATTTTCTGAAACTGAGCCTTTACATAATCCTCTTGCCCCCGGTCAGATATAGGGCCATATTGGGCAAACTTCGTTCCCCACAAAAATTTCATAGTTGCCCATGCTTCGTTTTTCTCCAGGCCACAGAAATCCCAGGGATCATAGTAATGTACCTCTGTAATCAATCGCCTGTCAACATTATCGTGGGGCATTACGAGTTTGCTTACGGCTAAATCTATATTGGTATTGTATGATTGCACGAGCAGGTTGCGATAGGCATTTCGACCACCGGTAGATCGCACTGCATGTACAAACGTCTGGTTAAATGACATCTGCGCATCAAAGTTCTCGTCAGTGGGAGTACCATCTACGTGCACTTCGTTCGTGCCTGCAAAAAGTAAATGTTCATCGTAATCGCGGAAATATACCGCGATCTGCTGCCACAATGCCTTTTGCTTTGTATTTATCTGCACCTGGCTGGTACGCACCGGATGATTCTCCAACCAGCCGCCATCCCAATGTATATTGATGATCACGTACATATCATCCTTCACACAATAGTCAACTACTTCTTTTACACGTGCCAGCCACGATGCTTTTATTTTACACGTAGCCTGATCTTCAATATAACTGTCCCACGCGCAAGGAATACGCACCGCGTTGAAGCCTGCTTTCTTTACTGAATCAATGAAAGCCTTCGTAACTTTAGGATTCCCCCAGGCGGTTTCATCACCCGGCACTTCGAGCGAGTTACCGAGGTTCCATCCAATGTTGATTTTCGATGCCAGTTCAAACGCATCATGACGCATACCTGATTTATCGTTTTTCTTTTTGTCGCTATAATCCGGATACACACTTATTGGTTGCCGGGTGCCCGGCTGCGCTGTAACCTTGAACACGACCACTGATAAAAAAATACAAAGCGAAAGCTTCTTTACTAACTGCATATACTTGGGTGATAAACTAATTTGATCTTTCAAAGTCATGCTTACAAGCACGCAAAACACATCAAACAAGCTCGCAACTTATACAGTTTCATAATACTTTCAAAACCGCACCACTTGCCGGGACATAAATATGCCCGCACGTTGAACTTCTGTAAGAATATATATACCACATAACAAGTTACACCCAAACCACTAGTATTACAGGATATAGAAGGAACAGCTTGCAAAATCGCGGCTTATAAAAAAGTTATCAACAAATGGCTAGTGGTCTCCGGAGGCCAGCTACTGAAAGGCATTGATTTAGTCTGCGCAAATTCTGCCAGCGGCGCTCTTACCGAGTAACCTGTAATGAATGACTTATTTTTCTGTGCTATTCTGTTCCCGATAGCCATCGGGATGTGGAAACAAAATGCATTTATTGCCCACGTATACTTCTCCTGATAACGATTAACGAACGGCTAACGGTTAATAAATAAAAAACTACCGCAGCAATCCGCCACGGTAGTTCCTTTTAAAAGTACGGCTATAGATCTCTGTTAATAGCCAGGGTTCTGTGCCAGATATCCCGGTATGTTCGAAGCCGCATCTACGGCCGTTTGAGGAATCGGGAATATGCGTTTTTGAGGATTGCTGTCGTTCTTCTCAGTCCATGTACCTTCATATTTACCGAAGCGGATCATGTCTGTGCGGCGTACCATTTCCCAATAGAGCTCGAAGCCGCGCTCGCGGAACAGCAGTTCAAGGTTCATGTCGGTTAATGCAGGTGCAGGTGTTACTGCCTTACCATTGCTGGAGGTACGTGACGCACGTACAGTATTCACATCCACTAATGCGGAAGCTGCATCGTTGCTCTTGCGGAGCTTCGCTTCAGCACGCATCAGGTATATATCTGCCAGACGGAGAACAATAATGTCTGCATCACCAATCTTACGACCATCAGTCGTTTTTGTACAGAACTCATATTTCTCAACACGATATCCTTTGTCATAATCACGGCCATCTGCAGTATAGTCTACAAGCTCTTTGAAATCTACAGCCAGATCACTGCG
The DNA here is from genome assembly GCF_036786105.1 of Ohtaekwangia sp. Taxonomy (NCBI): domain Bacteria; kingdom Pseudomonadati; phylum Bacteroidota; class Cytophagia; order Cytophagales; family Fulvivirgaceae; genus Ohtaekwangia; species Ohtaekwangia sp. Next base: position 16,890 of record NZ_DAIQRQ010000022.1, on the reverse strand, counting down.
GCTACGTGTCCAGTTATAGAGCTTGTCAATTTTGTAAAGACCATTATCACATTTTACGAAAGCACCGTTTTGCTTGATCAGACCATATTGCTGCCCGCGTAATATACCACGGTCAATTTTATAATCAGCTGCAGAAATACAACCTACAGTCGGGTCAAGATTCTTCTGATAGAAACGAGGATCAATATCAGCGGGATCTGTGTCACCGTAAGCATCTGTCCAGGTATGATAAAAGTCTGAAGTTATTGCAGGACCATCCGTACCGTTAGCGCTGGGTGCGTTGGCCAGCGGGTACATATCTCCTGATATAGAGAAGTATGCCATACGGTTGTGACTACCCGGGATATCAAAACGCTGATCGAGCGCGAAAATCAATTCCTTGTTGGTGTGATTGTCATTGCTGAACACGGAGAAGTAATCCGCAGACAGGCTATATTGTCCGGAGTTGATGATCTTGTCGCAATATTGAATCACCTGATCCATATCATCCGATGCAAAGTTGAAGCTTGTAGCATAACGGTCGCGGTATACTGCCGAGTTCAGATATAGGCGTGCCAGCAATCCCCACACAGCGGCTTTGGTAAGACGGCCCGGGCCTGCGGTTGTAGACAAGGATGGTTCAACGGCAAGCAATTCACTTTTAATATACTCCAGTGCATCTGCACCGCGCAATATAGTGGATGTCGCCTTCGGATCTTCTTTTACGAAGATCAGGCCAAAGAGATCTAACGACACCATGGAATAGTAAGCACGCATACCTCTTGCTTCTGCCAGGTATACATCTTTATTGGCATCATTTACTTCGGGCAATGTATTGATAGCCGTGATGGAACGCGATACCGCGTTGATCAGTACCCCCCAGGTATTCGCCAGGTTAGGATCGGTAGCGTTGTAGGTATGCTGGTGCATACCTACATAGATACCATTATCACCCCAGTCTTTACCACCGCGAAACGGAAGGATTGCTTCATCTGTAGAGATTTCCTGTAATGCAAAGTAGTTGGTGTGATATAGCAGATTAAACAACGGTGCATATACCGGTGCCAGAATACCATCTGCTACCTGTTTATCCGTAAGGCCGGTAGAAGAAGTTTCATCCAATACTTCTTCATTCAGGTCAGTGCATCCTTCGATAACAATGATACCGAGGAACAGTAAGAATATATATAGTTTTCTTTTCATGGATCAAGCTGTTAAAATGTAACATTCAGTCCGAACAGGATCGTTCTTGCTTTCGGATAGCTCAGGTAATCTATACCGAGCGATGTTGTGCCGGCAGAAGAGGAAGTAAACGTAGAACGGTCTGTATTTACTTCCGGATCGTAGCCGGTATATTTCGTGATCACAAACAGGTTCTGCCCTGTAACTGACAGGCGAAGCGCTGATATCCAACGATCGAGGCCGAATTTTGAAGGGCTGAAATTATAGCCAAGTGTCAGGTTGTTCAAACGGAGGAACGCACCGTTCTCCAGGTAGCGTGATGATACTGGCTTAGGGTTTGTTACACTTTCAGTCGGATACTGCACAGCTTCCGGTGTGGTGTTCACCCCATTGGCAATGTTGTTCTTATAGAAGTTTGCGTTGGCGGTGTTGTTGAATATTTTGTTGCCCGATACACCGTTGAAGTTAGCGGTAAGATCAAATCCTTTAAAGCCGACACCTGCGTTGAAGTTATAGAGCACGGTAGGCAGCGCGCTTCCCAGTTTCACACGGTCTTTATCGGTTATGTTTCCATCACCATCCAGATCCGTATAAACAGCATTGCCGGATTCATCGATACCGATAAACTGGCGCATGAAGAATGTACCAATAGGCGACCCGTTAATATAGCCGTTTACAGTGGTTCCGGTAATACCTGAACCCACTGCAGTTCCGGATGCAATTACAGAGTAAGGTGATCCGGTAACTTTGTTGTGAATAAAGGTTGCATTACCTCCTACATTAAAGGAGAATGTATTAGCACCTCTATACTGGTAGTGAAGGGCAACTTCCAGACCTTTGTTCTTGATCTTCATATTCTTCACATTCGTCCAGGTAGTAGATGCAGGCTGGATCGGGTCAGCAGGAAAAACTTCCAGTAGTATATTGCTTGATACCTTATCGAAATAATCTACCGAACCAGTAAGCGCTCCTCCCAGGAAACCAAAGTCGATCCCTACGTTTGTCTGTGTAGAAACCTCCCATTGCAGATTCGGGTTGGCAAGACGCACATACGTTGTACCGGCAGGGTATACATTGGAGTTATCCAACGGATAAGTTGAACCAGCGGCGATCTGTGATGTAAACAGTGCCTGGGTATATTTAGGAGGAATCTCCTGGTTACCGGTACGCCCCCATCCAGCGCGCACCTTCAGATTGCTTACCGGCAGGCTCTTCATGAAGTCTTCTTCGGTAAGTCTCCAGCCCAATGAGAATGACGGGAATGTACCATACTTGTTATTGGCACCGAACTTCGAAGAACCATCGGCACGAACCGTAGCGGTTAACAGGTATTTATCTTTGAAAGCATAGTTTACTCTTCCGAAGAAAGATTGCAGCTCATTTTTTACGGCAGTACCGGTAGGCTTATTATTGGTAAGCGTCAGATCCTGACCGAGGCCGGGATTATAGCGAGGATCGATATTCGATATAGCAAATTTGTTAATACTATAGGAACGTTCCTGTATAAAGAACTTCTGATAAGAATGACCTGCCAATACGGAGAAGTTATGATCTCCTTGGGTTGCCGTATAGGTAAGGTAGTTCTCAATCAGGTTATTGTTATTGTATTTATAGTTGGTGATCAGATAACCATCCTGTGCAGGAATAAGGCTTGGGAATGATACCTGGTCGCGTACCGAATTGGAGTTATCGATACCGTAATTCAATTTATACACCAGGCCCTTCACAATCTCGAAGGATGGCGATATATTTCCAACAATACGCGTGATCGTGGTAACGTCTTCCCAAAGCTGTAAAGCACGCAGCGGGTTCAAACCGTTGGCATATTTATAGGGTGCTCCGGTAGAATCGTAAGCCGGCAAGGTAGGATTCGCCGTAAGTGCAGAACCTAATATAGTAATAGAGGCACCGTTGTTACCTTCTGAAGGGGGACGTGTGTTTGTAGTGCTCGATGCGCTCAGGTTCAGATCAACGGACAGACGATCATTCAGTAATTTTTGCGTTACGTTGATACGACCGTTATAGCGCTTCATGTTGCTGTTCTTGATGATACCATCCTGGTTCATCATACCCAGCGAAGCATAGTACGAAAGCTTATCAGCACCACCGCTCAAAGCAATGTTATGATTTTTTGTGATCGCTGTGCGACTGATCTCTTTTTGCCAATCTGTATTCGCACCGCCATCAACCAGTGTACCACCCAGTGAAGTAACTTGCTTGCGATATTCATCCGCTGAAAATACATCAATCGGCCGGGCCATCTTCGAGATACCCACGCTTCCGGAATACGTAACGCTGGAACGACCTGACTTTCCACGCTTGGTAGTGATCAACACAACACCGTTTGCACCACGCGAACCATATATAGCCGTAGCAGATGCATCTTTCAACACATCAACAGACTCTATATCCTGCGGGTTAATAAAGTTAAGCGGGTTAGTGGAACCGCCCGTTGATGAGTTGTCGAGCGCAAGTCCGTCTACAACGAATAAAGGTGTACTACCAGTACGCACGCCCCCGGGACCACGAATGGTAATGGCCAGCGTGCCCCCCGGTTCACCGCTGGCAGATGTAACGTTTACACCGGCTACTTTACCTTGCACCAGTTGCTCTGGTGAATTAATGATACCGCGGTTAAATTCTTCACTCTTTACAGAGGTCATGGCACCGGTAACATCTTTTTTCTCCTGTGTACCGTACCCTACCACAATCACTTCTGAAAGTGTAGAGGCATCGCCCGCCATCTGTACATTAATTTCAGTTTGTGTGCCCACCACAATGTTTTGTGATATCATGCCCACAAAGCTGTATACGAGCACAGCCTGACCGGATGAAAGACGAAGGCTATAGCGACCGTCTGCATCCGTAACAGCACCATTGGTAGTGCCTTTCTCCAATACGTTTACACCGGGCAGTGGAGCGCCCGTATCGTCTGTTACTTTACCCGTAACCATAACGGCCTGGATAGACGCAGAAACGGCAGATGCCAGAACCTGTGTAGATATAGCCCCGGCCAGCAATATGCATAACATTATAACGAAAAATCTTTTAAGCCCCTTCGGGAGAAGATTTTTTCGTTCATGGTCAAGATAGATTTTGTGCATAGGCAGTTTGTTTATAGTGTTAAAATGAGTTAGGTTACTTTATCAAAAATAGTAAAGAAGCCTGCTGAATTTTGGCGCCAAATAAATACTTGAAAATGGCGTACGGTAATTTAAATTGTTACGGTTGTATTAAGGTTCAACCCGGCAATAATCAGCATTATCTGCCCATAACATCGCCCTTTGTGCTGGCACATCTATACCCGGAAACCTATCTATACAGCCTGTGATTTTTTACCATGCTCAAGGTCGTGGCGACAATACCGGACATTGCTGTGCTTCACTCCGGTATCGATTTCATGCAGGGCTGGCGAAGATCCGCACAATTCAATCGCTTCCAACAAAACATTCGTGATATCTCCCTTACACTGTCGGATTCCGTTAGCGGTAACACCACGCTATCAGCAAATATATCTTTTCAAATACACAGAAAAGTGTCTAATCATGTGTCTGGCGGTTCATAACATTGAGATAAAGTTAAGGAAATACTGCGTTATACTTTTATAGGTTGATCAATTATCCTGACGGTGAGAATCAGTACTTTACCACTTCTTTTCCGCTGTATAGCGGCATGATTTGTCCATGTTCTGCAAATGCAGAACACACAACGCACACCGATCAATATAGTAATAATCGACAGTCCTGCTCACGCTGCGCCAAGCTATCCCATTCACCGGTGCTTTTGGCACGAACTAATACATGGTATATATATGGTCGAAAAAAAATCGCCAGGTATCTGAAAGACTCCTTACCGCTGGCACTACTTTTAATAATGATGTGCTGAGGCAGTAAGACAAATGAATAAGCTTTTGACAACTTAAAATAACGTTACCATGGCAAATCCGATAATTACCCATAAATACACCGCTGACCCCACAGTAATCGTAGTAAATGACGTTGTATATCTGTATACCGGTCACGATAATCCTCCGGATGGAATCGATGACTACGTTATGAATGAGTGGCTTTGCTTTTCATCACCCGACCTGGTGCAGTGGACTGAACATCCTGTGCCTTTGCGGCCCGAATTTTTTTCGTGGGCCAAAGGTGATGCTTATGCATCGAAGGTAATACAACACAACAATAAATACTATTGGTTTGTGGCGACAACTCCCCGAGGTCATGGGGGAAAGGCGATTGGTGTGGCCATAGCAACGTCTCCCCTGGGACCGTTCAAGGATGCGTGCGGATCAGCGCTCATCGACAGTTCAATGATCAGCAAACCTGATAGTGACAACTTCGACCCCAGCGTATTGATCGATAATGGCGAAGCCTATATCTTTTGGGGCAAGCATACATGCTTCTATGCAAAGCTTTCTTCCGATCTCACAAGCATAGAGGGGGAAATCAAAATTGTTTCACTGCCGGATTTTGAAGAAGGTATACACATTCACAAGCATCAGGAATGGTATTATCTCTCATACGGATATGGTTATCCTGAAAAGGTAGCATACGCCATGAGCAAAAGCATTCATGGCCCCTGGGAGTTCAAAGGAATTTTAAATGAGCTTGCCGGCAACTGTATTACCAACAGACCTGCCATTATAGATTTCAAAGAACAGTCTTACTTCTTCTATCACAATGGCGGATTAAAAAACGGGGGTAGTCACAGGCGGTCTGTATGCATCGATTATTTATATTACAATGACGACCGTACAATAAAACGGATAGTAATGACTTCAGAGGGAGTAAAATCTGTTTTATAGAGATCAATGCCAAGGCCAAATATTTCTCTTATGGGCCGGCTTCAGATATAAACCGCCTGCACCGGTAACAATTTGCTTTTCATAGTAAATGCAGGGAACCTGCTATACCACTGGTGGCACAGCTGGTTCCCGCTTTTTTCTAAATCTTTTTCCGAAGTTGACAAAGCTGGATTAACGGATAAAACTATTAACGGCTAACCTGTAATGAATAACTTATTTTTCTGTGCTATTCTGTTCCCTATAGCCATCGGGATGTGGGAAATAAATGCATTGTCCCCACGGATTTCACAGATCATTCGGAATAACCGTTAATATACTATTCCTGATAACAATTAACCTGTAATAAATAACGATTTCCATTCCTGTTACTCAACATATCGCGGAATGTCTGGCATGAACACTTCTGTTATCAGCAGTGGATTACCGGATATAGTAAAGATAGACCTTCGTGCCCAGAGGTTGTTTTGACCGCGCTTTTCAAATGCGGCTTTGTAAAAATTCTGATGCACCAATGCATCGAAAAGAAGCTCATCGTCTTGCGTGAGGCGTTTTACTTCAAATATACTCCTGGTCATGGTGGGGTTATTGTAGAGCATCGTCTCTCCTATTGGGCGGGTACCCAATGCTTCGAGTTCTTTCTTGTTGGCAATGTATGTGCTTTCCGGCATCGTTACGCGGGCATACACCAGCGGATTACCTTTATCACCCAGATAGGTTTCGCGTACATAGCCATCGAGTGAATCGTAGCATTTCAACGCTGCAACCTCATCCGCATACAACGGCTTCACACTTTGATCGGATATTTCTACCTTAAAGTCACGGCATACCCTGCGCAGCGCCTGGCTTAGTACCATTGGCTTGCATAACCATTCGCGAATGGAATCCGGCATGGAAGCGATCAATGTTAAGTTGATCGTCTTCCAGTATGTAGTCTCATAAGCATTTTCATCTTTTACCGGTTTATAGGCGATCATGCCTACACGTTCGCGGCCGTCCATGCGAATGCCTTCCGGAAGAGAGCCTTCTTCTTCTCCAAAATACCTGAGATCCTTTATTATAAAACCGGCTTCCTCAAATGCGACACGCAGATCATCCGCATCAATATGATGTATCTGGTTTGGTAAATGGCTAAATATACCAGGGTGGTCGCTGAACCGCGAAAGATCATCTATATACCCTGCCCAGCGTGTGCCGTGCTGCTTGCGACTTTCATAAAGAGGAATGAACGAGCTTACGTGACTGATATAAGGAGTAAAGGAAACTACGAACACTTCACCGCCCGGAGCAAGCCAATCGTATATTTTGTGCGCACCCAACTCGATCTCTTTACCGGTAAGGAACGGTAACACCTGCGACATATATACTGCTCCAAGTGAACCGGAAGGCATATCAAAATCGGGGAACCGCGCCTTCCTGGTTTCCAGGTGCGGCAGCAACATGGTATCCAGCGATGCACGCAGCGTATCCAGGTGTTTATCCTCTATGTCTACGGCTATAACTTTGGCGCCCGTAAGCACCGCGGGTAATGTGGCTATACCATACGCAGCGCCGATGTCCATAACAGGCCTCGATGATTTGGAGGCAACGTTAATGAACGCTTTTCCAAAAGAGGTAAGTTCGTACGTAAATCCCTTCTTGTTATTAGTCGAAATGGCTTGTTGTTGAATTCTCATAACTATATATCCCCGGGTTAAATTCCGATTTGACTACTACCTGATTTGTAAAAAGATGACAGACCAAGACATGGTCTGTCCGTGAAAGAGAGAGAAATATATCAGCTCAGATTTCTGAACCAATCTTTCGCAGTTTTAAGATCACCAAACATTTGCACCACCATGTTGTCGCCTTTCTTCTCGCTGTTGTCGGCATACTTTTTTACTGACATGTTCCCGAAAACATTATCCGGTAATACAAACGCAACGTGATATATACCCGCCTTCAGTGCACGCGGGTTCCATTCATCGGCTACCCATTTGGTATCCTTATCGGGTTGTACTACATGCTTGCTTGTATCGGCCAGCCAGAGGATTTTGTCATGATCTTGCTTTTTTTCAATGAGATAATCGAGCCCCTTGTTCAAAAAAAACCGGAACTGATCGCTGTTCATAAAACCATTAAACGTTGCAGTAATGCAGGGAACGGACGCATCGTACTCGAGCGTGCCATACTTCTCTTCAAAGAGTTTCATAGAGTGTAGGGAAGATTGGGTTAAAATAAAATAAGTGTTGCAACTGATAAAAATCAGACTGATCTTTTATCAGCGATAGATCAAGATGTTGAATAAATACACGTCACTTTTTAACGATACAACGGAATCATTACACGCAAATGATTTACCACAATTATATACTTCTTTAGTACAATTATACTACTACGCATGGTATAAATATACCATGAGAAATCGATTTCGGGTGCAAAAACCAAATGTATACTTGTTACTAAAAAGTAATTATATAGGTTAAAAGAATCAAAAGTATGCGTATATGGTACACGTTGTATATTTACTCGTTTAATTTATGGCAATGGTCGAAAAAAAATGCACCATTACTTCATATAAAAAGTAAATTTACTTCAATGAACCACGAACCTAACCTACCCTCCGAAACATCGGCATTTACAGCTGACGCCGCACCAGTCGAAAAAATATACCGGTATCCTTCCCTTGCGAAGAGGTATAAAGCTGTTTATTGACACCATGCTCATCCTGGCCGCACTTATGACAGGAATGATCATTACAGAAGAATTTGAACACAGAACTACCATAATGGTATCTCTTGGATGTATTCTTATACTTCGATACGAGCCGATACTCACGGCTTATTCCCGAACGATTGGACAACGAATTATAAAAATCAAAGTTGGCTGCTGTAACGCGCACAAGATAAAGCAGCTGCAAATCGTCATCGGACACATGTTAACTGCTGAAGAGCTCCGCCGATTAAATTACCCATCGTGATTATATAAATAATGAAAGCCCATGCAGCAACTAGCTCATGGGCTTTCATTTTATCATTTTTCATCGGTGCCGCATTCATGTTTATCAATACTGTGGTGCCAGAGGTATTTAGTATGTTTTCTTTTACCACAGAAATCATGAGCCGCTTACATACACTCAACTGCTTTTGGCCCGTCCGTTTTCTTCTCTCCGCATGCGATTCATAGCCTCCTGGGTCGCCTGCAGTTCCTCAAGGTTCTGGCGCAACTCTTCTTCCGTTGCACGCATCTCTTCGGTTTGCCGCTGAGACGCTGAAAGTAATTCCTGCATTTTTTCGGTGGTACGCACACTTTGCAATGCAGACGCTACAAATTCGCCAGCCTTCTCAAGAAATGAGATTTGATGGTCTTCAAATTTTTCGAGGCTCGCTATCTCAATGATGGCTTCTATTTTATCATTGTACTTCATGGGAACAATTACCAGGCAACCGGGAGTTGCTTCGCCCATGCCCGATGTTATATAGGTATATCCTTCCGGTAACTTCGTAAGAAATGTTGTTTCACCCTCCAGATACGCCTGGCCAATAAGTCCTACGCCAATGTCTATTCTGCGCTCTATAAACTTCTTCCTGTCAAACGCATAACAGGCTGCAAGTTCCAGGTATGAATCTGCTCCTTCTTCACGCAATACAAACAGACCACCTTGTTGGGCACCAAAATATCGTGTAAGAAATCGAATAACCTCGTTGGATAATTCTGTTAAGTTACTTTGATGATTGCGAACAATCTCCGAAAATTTAGTGAGACCTTCATTCGTCCATAACCTGCGTTCTTCCTCACGCTTCATCTGCTTTAATTGCTCGCGCATATTGGTGAGTCGCCCGGCAAGGCTTGTTTCATTAAGCGACTCATTAGTATTATTAAGCCCTGCCCATTGAGCAGTATATTTACCTTCTGATATGTTTTCAATAAACTCACTGGCTTGCTGAAGGTTTACAATTGAATTATCAATCACTTGTTCGGGATTGGTAGCTGCAACCGCAGTGCCCGGGTTAAAAATATACTTTCGGTTATTTTCTTCCAGTTTAGCAAGCAACAACAGTCGCTGTTTTTCATCACTTTGTATCTTGTATATAACATACCCGAGTGTAGGCAATCCGATCATCAGAATAAAGGCCTGCAGATACAGATTACTATTTATGGCAGACTCGTATTCTGCATTTGCTTCTACGTTCAGACTATCTTCATTCCTAATGATCTTCATCCCCACATCATCCCATTGCATAAACACCTTTAGTCCTCTGTCTTCCTCCAGCATTTTCTGAAACGTACGCATACTGTCTACCGCCAGAGTGTCCTTCATTTGCATAATAAAGTCGCCGTAATCGTGATAGGTTTTGCGCAACGTTTCCAGCGGAGCGGTATCCTGGTGCTGTTTTTCGAGTACTTTTTTTATAAAATCAAATCTCTTGTCTATCGCTTCTATAGCTGCTTGGGTAGGAGAAAACAGTTCTTCTTTTTTGGTTATGGCATAACCACGTATACCTAAGTCAATACCATGCAGCAGTTCGCTCACCAATCCCCCAACCTGGCCGCGAATCGATTCCGATTCCCGCATAAGGGCACTGTTCTTTATAATTTTGTTTTTGTTGTGATAGATTAGAATTGCATTACCAATGAGTAACATCGACACAATGGCAATTACCACTGCAATACTTCTTTTTTTGATAAATGATAATAATTTCATGGATATTTCCGATTCTGTTATAAACTATGATTCCTCAATTGTTCATTATATTACCTTTCTCTGTCCGGAAAAATCAGGCTCGTATTTCTCAAATACCGGATGTTATATGCCGACAGATTTCAGGCTATATATGATAAAAGTAAAATTCGCAAACACAGAATTATTGAAGGCTGGCTCGGCATCTTTATTACCAATGCATCAAAAAAGAGCGGATATATCCTTTACTCCTTATTTGTTTGCGACCGAGTTGGGAGGGTTGCACGATTTAACATATTATGTTCAATCTTTTTTGCGGTCAAAGATATGAGACGGAAGTCTTGTGACACGGTATGATTTAGTCCGCTAAAAACGGATAATAAGTCCTCGTGGGGGTCTGGAATGTACGGAAAACAGGGGCTATTTAACCCACTGCTGACCGATCGGTAAGTTTTGAAGGTAACAAAATTGTAACATATACTTTATTCAGCCACGAATGGGGATAATTAAATCGTTTGTTTTAAGTTGTCTGAATTATGATACATTTTCATTTTCAGAAGTATAAATACGGGAAGGAGCTGCTGGTAGATTGTTTTAATCTGTCTGAAATTCCAGGGCAGAGTATTTCAATGAAAGAACCACATGCTGCTTCTTTCTATGAAATATTTTTCTTCCTGAAAGGAAGTGGCTCTATGGTATTGGACGGAAAAAAACTCGATTTCAAAAGCCCGGCTATTGTACTGCTTCCACCTGCAAGACCACGACAATGGGTTTTAAAATCTGTTCCCGAATGCATGATGATAATATTTGAAGGGGAATTTATGGAAGCATTCCTGAAAGACCATTTATTTCTGAATCGCCTTTATTTCTTCGGGAATTACGACAGCCCTCCCCTGTTACCGGTAACCAACAAGAACATGCAATATTTTCATGAGCTTTTGCATGCGATCAAAAAAGAAATCAGGAATTTATCCGAAGACAGCCAGCAACTGTTAAGAGCTTATTTATATCAATTGCTAATTGTACTGAATCGTCATTACACGGCCTGCTATAATCTGAAAGGAAATTTATACCGGAATACAGACATACTTAAATTCAAAGAGCTGCTACGGCAGCATATTCGCGAAAAGCAGAAGGTAGCTGAATATGCGGAACTTCTGCGCATGAATCGCAATCGCCTCAATCAGCTCTGCAAGGAAGTATTTGGTAAGGATGCGCACACAATAATACGTGACGAATTATTACAATCGTGTAAAAATGAGCTGTTGCTAACGACTAAAACTATTGCCGAGATAAGCTACGAATATAATTTTTCAGCGCCTTCCAATTTTGTCCGCCTTTTTAAAACACAAACCGGCCTCTCGCCTGCTGCTTACCGCGGGCAGTATGCAAACTGATAACAACGCGTGCATTTTGATAGCGATACCGCACAAGTGCCAGTATAGCTTTGCATCATATTATTATTCTTATGGAAACAAGTAAATATATGATGCCCGACGATTTTACTTCAAGCTATTACCTGGTGAAAGATACGAGCCATGTCAAAGTACACAGTTTTGTCTCGCCAGGTTCCATGTTTGCGAATGCAACACACATTATCGAGCTCCCCACGCAGCTGATCCTTATTGACGGACAGTTTTTTGCACAGTATGCACAGGAATTTAGAAAATTAGCCAATGGGCTCAACAAGCCCATTACACGCTTCTACATCACGCACGATCATCCCGACCATTACCTGGGCATGGGCGATGCCTTTCCGGATGTAACTGTATATGCACTGCCGGAAATCAAAGATGCTATTAACCATCGCGGCAACCATGAGCTTACAGACAAACAACACCATTTTGGAAGCCTTATAGCCACCAGACTCAATTATCCGTCAATCACTGTAGAGCCTGGAGTAGAATGGATCGATGGCGTTCAATTTGTTTTTGAAAGAGTTCTCAACACAGAATCGCCCGTTACGCTCGTTATTAAATTACCCGATCTGGCCATAGCCATTGTACAGGACATTCTGTATCACAACACACATGCATTTATTGCAGCACCTGTTGCTGAATGGGTGGCTGCACTCCAACGCCTGCAACACGAACCATACAACATTTTCCTACCGGGACATGGTATACCGGCCGGCAAGGCCGACATTGATAATGCAATTTCCTATCTTCAAAAGGCTTATGATATTTTTCTGAAAGCAACAACGGAGGAAGCATATAAACAGAGTCTTTTAAAGATATATACCCATTATGCCGGTGCAAAGCTGATTGACATTTATCTCCCTTTACTGTTCCGCAATAAGGAAGTAGCCGCTACACATCCGGACTAAACTTCATTCATAACCCCCACAAGTGTTCTAACGCTATAGCTGTTGTATTGATGGGTGCCCTGCGGCAGAATCAACACAACTTACCTTTCTATTCACATCGAAAAAAATTTTTAACCTATTTATATATGAAAAAAATCATCTTGTCATTTACATTACTCCTGGTTCTGTTCAGAGTCTCTACTTCACAAAATTTACCGAAAGCTTCTGTAGTGCTGGCCGCACAAACTAAAAATTTCAAGATATATACATTTGTGTCGCCCAATGAAATGTTTGCTGTTACCAGTCATGTTATAGAATTGCCGAGTCAGCTGATTGTGGTGGATGGTCAGTTCTTCGCTCCCTATGCACAACAATTAAAATCCTTTACCGATAGCCTGAACAAGCCTATAACAAGGTTCTATATTTCGCATGACCACCCCGACCATTATCTCGGTTTTGGAGATGCATTTCCCCATGTAGAGGTATATGCTTTGAAAGAAACCAAAGAAGGCATTGAAAAAGAAGGGCAAGAGACATTAGTCAAAAGACAACAACAGTTTGGAGCTATTATAGCCCAATCGTTACGTACGCCTTCTCATATACAGAAGGAAGGCAGGGAAACAATAGAAGGCGTAACGTTCCTGTTCGAAAAATCACTAGACAATGAAGCCCAGGTTTCTTTAATCATTAAAATTCCGGAAGCCAAAGCCTATATTGCACAGGATATTGTTTATAATCACACACACCTGTTTATACATGGCCACACAACCGGCTGGCGCAAAGCATTAAAAGATATTCAAAAAGACAGCCAATACACTTTAATACTCCCCGGCCACGGCAAACCGACAGACCGTAGTGTTATTCAGGAGGACTTAAAATATCTGGATGCTGTAGATAAAGCGCTGGCAGAATCAAAATCGAAGCAGGAATATAAATCCAGACTGCAGGCAGCGTATCCTGACTATGCCGGGGTGCAGCTTATGGATATTTACCTGAACTATTACCTAAAGAAAGATTGGGCTGTAAAATAATCTTTGTAATGGCAGTAGCAATACTGCCATTACTTTTTTATTCTGAATCCGTGACATAGCAATTCGGCCAGTGCCCATTTGGCTTCATTACCAACATCCTCTGTCGATATTACAGATGCCAGCGGGAACCGGCTTTATCCCAATCACAGATATCTGGAGGATATAGGCGATTCTATATATCAAAAGTATGCGCTACGATATACAGATATGATTACCAAACGATCTGCCGGTCATCCGACATTGCTCGCGTTTGGTATAGACAATGAATCCGCCGAGGGCAGAAATTCAAGAAGGCAATTGCAGTTATTTTTTACAATAATTCTGTAACCATGAACAAGAACTCCCAAACCGGAGGCAACAATTCCAAACCAGAATGCAAGAACTATAAAACCAGAGACTATAATTCCAAGACAGGATACTATAATTCCCAACAGTAATCTACTTGCCTACTTTGCCGTTTCTTAATACCTCTTCAAATTTGCTAAAGCACATGGCCACCATCTCGAAATTTCTGATACTTGTTCATAATTACACCTCATTCCAATTCTCCTAACATCTTTTCATCTATTATCTCATTGCCATTATTAAGTACGTTAGCATTAAGAAAAATTGCCATATCGAGCAGCTTCCGTAAATGCTCTTGTGTAATAGGCTTTTGAAAAGTTGTACCAATAACACCGAAATCTTTATTAAATGTTATTATTACGTCGTAATACTTTTTCTTGGTACTAAATTCAGCATACACCTTACTCTTGCTATGAGTATCAAGTATACTTTGTCTAAATTCCATTGGTATGGCCTCGAGGTTGTCCAATGTCTTGCGTCCATCAGCGGTGTCTTCAAGCCATGTATAGTAGTCTAAATTTTTATCAATAAATTCAATCCATTTTTCATGGTTTAATTTTTGCTGGACATTCGCTATATAATCAAATTTCTCCTTCGCAATCCAAGGATCTTTTATCTCTCTTAGTTTCATAATCATTTAAGGGAACATTTCACTAAACTGTTGAAATATAGATGAACATGAAGAACAAAGACATAAGTCACTTATGATTTTTACAAAGAAATGAGTTGAGAAGAATCCAACTTTACTATGTCGGATCCAATATTCTTAGACTCTTCCAGAGCTATTCTTTGTAAGATTGGTTGCAAACTCTTGTAAGCATACGAATAGTCTGTAAATGTTATATTAAACACTTTGTTGGCAGCTTCAGTACCATTAGGACCGAACTTAATTGAACTCATTTTTCAAATATTACTTCAACCCTATTTTCAATATCATAAGCGTCTTCAATAAAGTTGACTTTATTAAAACCCTTTTCCGTTGCCCACATTCCTGTGATCGTTCCCAAGGCAGCATCTTGTCTACTTAGCCCTTTCTTAATCCCCTCTTCAAATTTGACTAAATTGAATGATTTAGCGCCATATTCCTCATACAATGTCGCGTCTTTAATCCATTACCGTGTCTTTTTCAATCAACACATTTGCCTGACCGGATGTTTTTATAATGGCTCCAAAAATTAAAACCGCTATTATCAATACCTGTTTCATGGAAGATTTATGTGTCCCCATACATTTAGTACCTAAAACATAATAAGTATATTATTCTTCGGGCTGAAGACCATTTATAAAATCCTCAAAACTCTTGCATATAAAGTCAAACGCCTCTTGGTAGACTCTATCCATCCTAAATAGATAAACTTCTCCATACTTATCCTTTAGCAAGGAAATACAAAACACCCATCCACCAGGATCAAAACCGAATGGTAACCAATTAATTTGAGGTTGTTCGTCATTCACTAAGGCGAGATAATCCTTTATGGTGCGATTTGAATTGCTATCAAGAACAGGCAAGAAATCACAAATAACCACGTCTTCGTGCGGTAATTTATATACTGTTTCATTAAATCTCCCACCATTATACATCAGTATGAAATCAACGTAATTTTTTGGGAATGCTACATCTATTTCTTTCTGAATATTTTCAATCTCTTCCTTAGATAACTTCTGAAAAGTATACACTACGTTTAGATTTTTCATACTCATTTACTTTTAATATCCCGAACCATTAAATGCTTTATATTGTCCTACCGAACCGGTATGTGTCATTCCTATCGCAGTATGTGCATCGCGTTCAACCAATTGCATAGTACACTCACCTGTGGTTGAATTAAAATCGTCCAAGTGATGCCAAGTATAATTAGTCACTTTGCCGTTAATTGTAATTACCGGTGGACTGCTCGTATTTCCGAAGCCAGCCAACTGATTAGACACCTTAAAATCGCTTGTCCTGTTTCCAGTCATCTTAATCTTAACGATATTTTTTTGATTTCCGGTTATGGGGTACAAGTATTTAGAGCCATAAAAATCAGGTGCAAGTAAATTTTTACTTAGGGGAACATCTATGTTAGGATTAGTCGATGGTTTATATGCTGGCTCAAATTTGTAAAGGATATGATCGCCATTTTGTTTTTTTACAACACCGTAAACGGTATTTCTATTGACTCCTTCACATTGCACCAGCAATCGTGCATCTGAGTCTTCAATTACATTCAGAACCGTTTGATTGCTTATTGCACTGTTTAGTTCATCGCATACCTTTTCCTTAGCTGCTACACCTGATAGTCTGGCTCCAGAGTTGTCTACATAACGCAATGATGTTTTACCTAGCCATGACCTTAGTTTTTCTGTGCCTTGCTGTGTTAATTTATTGACTAGACTTGAGGGAACATCAATTTCTGACGCAACTTTTTCACCCAAAGTTATCTTTTTTGTTTTACTAGGGGTGCCACTCATTTCTATTTCTGACTGCACCTCGCCATTTACAATCTTTTGAAACTTGTTCTCTGATTGTATTATACCATCGCTGTATAGATCTACCCATCCATCGCTGGCATACAACGCTCTTGAAGGCAGTTGTTTCGATAAT